>JAGTVD010000307.1 GCA_018224505.1 Desulfatitalea sp.
AAAGCGGATCGGTGAAGGCCCGGGTCAGTTGCCGGGCACGATCGGCACGAAAGTTGAAAAAGATGACGGCATCACCGTCCCGAATCAACGCGCGTGGCTGCCCATCGGCCCCGACAATGACGACGGGCGCTACGAACTCGTCCGTTTCGCCCCGGGCATAGGCCGCACGCAACGCTTCCAAGGAATCCTCCGCCACAATCCCCTCCCCTTCGGTCAGCAGCCGGTATGCCCGCTGGGTCCGATCCCAACGGGTATCACGGTCCATGGCGTAATAACGGCCACAAATGGTGGCGATGGCCCCGGTGCCCATCCGATCCATATGGGCCTGGAGTTGGGCCAGATGGTCGGTGCCAGCATCGGGAGCGGTGTCCCGGCCATCCAGGATGGCGTGCACGAACACCCTGTCGAGCGCCTGGCGCCGGGCCAACTCCAGCAGGGCTACGAGATGGGTCAACTGGCTGTGGACGCCGCCATCCGACAGCAGCCCGATCAAATGGACGGCACCACCGTCTGTCCGACGGCGTTGCATGGCCTGCAGGAGGACCGGATTATCGAAAAAACGGCCATCGGCAATGGCGTTATCGATGCGCAACAAGTCCTGAAAGACGATGCGGCCGGCGCCGAGGTTCAGGTGGCCCACCTCCGAGTTCCCCATCACCCCCTCGGGCAACCCCACTGCCTGGCCCGAGGTGCGCAATCGGGTGTGAGGATATTCGGTCAACAAACGGTCCAAGTGGGGTGTCCGGGCCAAGCTGATGGCATTGCCGGGCCCTGGTGGTGCAATGCCCCACCCATCCAAAATCATCAGCATGACCGGTTTGGGTCGTTGCATAAACGGCTCCGTATAAGGGTTAGGGTCCGTGTGGAAAAAAGCGTGTCACACCGAAGGTGCCGGAACATGCGGCCGGCTGGGCATGACGATAAAGTTATTCGACAATCGTCTCGCTACCACCAAAGCCTGGATCGCCGGTGGTGCGCTGGCGTTGCATGCTCGGCGCGATAACACGAGGGGCATCGGCCCACAAGCCTTCAAGATCGTAGAAGGCGCGCGTGGATGCGTAGAAGATGTGAATGATCACGTGTCCGTAATCCATCAGCACCCAGTGGCCTTCGCCTTGGCCCTCAACGCTGAGCGGCTTGATGGCATGCTCGCGCAAAAACCGCTGGATGTGGTCGGCAATGGCGCTCACCTGGCGATTGGAGCGCGCACTGCAAATGATGAAGGCATCGGAGATGCTGGTCAGACCACGTACATCCAGCACCACAACGGCTTCGGCCTTCCTGGCCATCACTGCCTGGACATAGATATCAAGAGCGGCATCCAGATCTGTGTTCATCGATATAAACCTCGTGCTTGAATATAGTGGGCCACCGGCGGCGCCACCCACGCATCGATGGCTTGACCCTGCCGGATCATCGCCCGAATCTGCCGGGATGCTATGTCCATGGGGGTCACCGACAACAGATGGACCGGCTGCTTGCGGGTGTGCTCCAGGGTGTCGCCGGCAAGGGATAACGCATAGCCGGGTGCGATCCGTGCGCTGACATAGTCCTCGATACGCCGGCACATCTCAGGAGACCATTGACCATTGCCCGGCCGGGACATGACGATGAAGGCGGTCTCTTCGAACAGGCGGTCGCACGCATTCCAGGTATCGATCTCCAGAAAAGCATCCACGCCAACCACGAAATAAAGCCGGCCGCCCACGGGCAGTTCGGCTTTGCAGGCGCGCACCGTATCGATGCTGTAAGAGGGGCCGGACCGTTTGAGCTCCACATCGCACACCCTCAGGTGGGGGTGATCGCCCAGGGCCAGGCGCACCATGGCCAACCGGTCGTCGGCCGGTGCCAGCTTACCCATGTTTTTGTGAGGTGGCTGGGCGCTGGGTACAAAATAGATGCGGTCCAGGGGCGCACGCTCCAGTACATCCCGGGCCACTTGCAGGTGGCCCTGGTGGATCGGATTGAAGGTGCCGCCAAAGAGGCCGACCCGCCGGGGTGCCTCGCGGTTGATTTCAGGGATGCTCATCCAGTAGTACGTCTAATCGCTGCCGTAATCGGTGTATCAATGAATCCACCCCCTGTCGGGTGGCGGCACTGATGCGCAGTACTTCGACACCCGGCAAGGCGCGGCAAAAGTCATCGGCCAGCCCATCGGCACCGGTGACATCGAGTTTGTTGAGTACCACCAACTGGACTTTGTCCGCAAGGGCGCGGCTGTAACTGGCCAACTCATGATTGATGCTCGCGTATGCCGCCAGCGGGTCCTGGGCATCCAGCATGCTGGCATCGATCAGGTGCAGCAGGAAGCGCGTGCGCTCCACGTGGCGCAGAAAACGGGTGCCCAGACCGGCACCGGTATGGGCGCCTTCGATGAGACCGGGAATATCGGCCACCACGTATGGTTCGACGCCCGCAACAGCAACAACGCCCAGGTTGGGTACGAGGGTGGTAAACGGGTAGTCGGCGATTTTGGGTCGGGCCGAGGAGATGGTGCTGATCAGCGTGGATTTGCCGGCATTGGGCAAACCGATGATGCCGACATCTGCAATCAGCTTGAGTTCGAGCTTGAGGGTCAGCAGCTGGCCGGATTCACCCGGCTGGGCAAAACGGGGAGCGCGATGGGTGGACGACTTAAAATGGCTATTGCCCTGTCCGCCCCGTCCGCCGGCGGCGATAACAACGGTTTGCTCAGCCTCAACCAAATCGTGCAGGATCTCGCCGGTCTCGGCATCCCGGACCACCGTGCCCACCGGCAGATCAATCACCAAGTCGGCGCCGGCACGACCGCTTTTCTGGCGGCCCTGGCCATGTGCGCCGTTGGATGCCTTGTACTCTTTTTTAAAGTAGAGATGATACAGGGTGCGCTTGTTGGGAGCGGCCCTCAAGATAACGCTGCCGCCCCTGCCACCACTGCCGCCATCCGGTCCGCCTTTGGGAACGAAGCGCTCCCTGCGAAAGCTGACGCAACCCGGTCCGCCGTCACCGGACGCCACGACGATGGTGGCTTCATCAATGAATTTCACGCGACATAAACACTCACCTTTTTGCCGGTACGGCCTTTGCGCTCAAAGGTAACCACGCCGTCGATCTTGGCAAAAAGGGTGTAATCCTTACCCATCCCCACATTGTTACCGGGATGGATCCGAGTGCCCACTTGGCGGACAAGGATATTGCCGGCCCGGACCGTCTCACCGCCGTAGCGCTTGGTGCCCCGGCGCTGGCCCTGGCTGTCGCGACCGTTTTTCGAGCTTCCGCCCGCTTTTTTGTGTGCCATGGTACGTTCTCCTTAAATATATCCGCGCCGTGTCGCGTTATGCTTCGATGGTGTCGATTTTAACAGCCGTGAAAAGCTGACGATGACCCTGCTTACGGCGATAGCGCTTGCGGCGTTTGAACTTGAACACAATGATCTTTTTGTTTTTGCCTTGCTCCACGATCCGGCCTTTGACGGAGGCGCCTTCCACCAGGGGCTGGCCGATGCGCACCGTTTCACCATAGCCGAGCATCAGTACCTGATCGAAGGCCACTTCGGCACCGAGATCGCCGGCCAGCTTTTCCACCCGCAGGATCTCTCCCGCTTCCACTCTATATTGTTTGCCCCCTGTCGCAACCACAGCGTACATTGTAAACCTCCCTGAAAATCAATGACCTGCCTTGAAAATCGCAGACTATTAACTTATTCATCTATTTTGTCAAGCAAAAATTGTTTCCGTGTGGACAAGGTCCCCTGTTTATGATCTAGAAAGCCGAATCGAAACTGCGGATAGGGCCCTTGAACCGTTCACCCCGAGGCAGATCCACGACACCATGAGTACCCGACAATATACCATCACCGAATGGAAAAACAACCAAAGAAGCAGCCTGGCGCTGGACCTCATCGATGAGGAACCGCTGGCCATCCGCATCCAGGGCAAACCCTACGCCGTGGTGATGCGCACGCCGGGAGACGACATCGCCCACGCCGCCGGCTTTTGCCTCACCGAGGGGCTGGTCGACCATCCCGATGATATCGTCCAGCTGGCCGCGTGCGACGGCACCGACACCAACGTGGTGACCGTGACCCTGACACCCGAACGGCAACGCCTGATCGCCGGCCACCTGGACCGCAGGGGCTATATCAGTCAAACCAGCTGTGGCCTGTGCGGCAAAACCCTGATCGACGAACTGATCCAGGCCCTGACACCGGTGACCGACACGACCGCCATCCGCCTGCCCGATGCCCAATGGCACCTGGAACACCTGGGCCGGCTCCAACCCGTGCGGCGCCTGAGCCGGGCCGCCCACGCGGCCGCGCTGCTGGATGTGAATCTCCAGCCGCTTGTGGTGGCAGAGGATGTGGGACGGCACAATGCCCTGGACAAGGCATTGGGGCGGCTGTTTCTGGATGGACGGCTCCATCACGCCAAAGTGGTGGTGCTCTCCTCGCGGATCAGCTACGAGCTGGTGCAAAAGTCGGCGCGGGCACAGATCCCCATCCTGTTGGCCCTCTCCCGCCCCACCCATCTGGCGGTGGACCTTGCGACCCGCCTGAACATCTCCCTGGCCGGTCTCGCCAAACCGCCGGGCATGCTGCTCTACTGCCATCCCCAGCGCTTTCTGGATTGATGGAACCGACCCTCCCCCAGCTGATCAATCGTCCCCTGACCATCGGCGGCCGGACCATTCCCACCCGGCTGGTGCTGGCACCGATGACCCTTCTGGGGCACGTGGCCTTCCGCCACTTGTTGGACGATCTGGGGGGCTGCGGCCTGATGTTTTCGGAAATGTGCGGCGCGGCCCGCGTGCCCCATGAAAACCGCCACACCTCGGCCTGCTTCCGCTGGCGGGACGCCGAAGCCGGCCGGTTGAGCATCCAGCTGTTGGGCGGGAATCCGGAAAAGATGGCCACCGCGGCCCGCCGGGTCGCCGCCGAAGGGCTCTTCGGGGTGGACATCAACCTGGGGTGTGCGGTCAAGGCCATCTGTAAGTACAACCAGGGCGCGGCGCTGCTCCAGGACCCCAAGGCCGCCGCGGCGCTGGTGGGCCATGTGCGCCGGTCGGTGGATTGCCCGGTGACGGTCAAGTTCCGCACCGGGTGGCGGGACGATCCGCACCTGCCGGTGGATCTGGCGCGCCGCCTGGAAGACGCCGGTGCCGATGCGCTCACCTTCCACCCCCGGGTGGCGCCCGATGTGCGCACCCGGCCTGCCCGCTGGGAATATATCGCGCGGGTCAAAGCGGCGGTAAGTATCCCGGTATTCGGCAATGGTGATGTCTTTGACGCCGGGGACTGCCTGCGGATGTTTCGTACCACCGGCTGTGATGGCGTGGCCCTGGGCCGTCTGGCCATTGCCCAACCCTGGGTCTTTGCCCTGTGGGGAGGAGGTCCCCCGCCACCGCCCGCCATTTTCCTGGAAACCACACTGAAGCTGATCGCCTTGCTGGAACGCTATTTCGACCCGACCACGGGGCTGCGCCGTTTCAAGCGCCACGGCGCCTATCTGGCGTCCAATTTCGCTTACGGCAACACACTCTACAACCGCATCCGCAATGCACCGGATCTGGCGTCGGTGCGGGCGACACTAACCGGCTTTTTCGAAGCGCCTCCCCGCCTGCTGAGCCGACCCAACTTGAACTTGCTGCGATAACCCCTTTTGTCACACCGTGTAAAGCACCACCAGGCACCGCGTCGGCTCGCTGGAGAGGCTCTTGAGTTTGTGGGCCACATCGGAATTGAAGTGGACGGACTCGCCGGGTTTGAGCTGATGCACCTTGGATCCCAGGGTCAGTTCCAGGTCGCCCTCCATCACAAAGATAAACTCTTCGCCCTCGTGTTTGTAGGCCACCGGCTTGTGGTCGCGGTGGGCCTCGATGGTAATCATAAAGGCCCGCAGATGGCTGTTGGCGGCCTCCGGCGTCAGGGTCGTATAACTGTATGCCTGGGTGCGCTGGTGGTAGGCCTGTGCACGCCGGTCGCGGATGGCGGTCTGAGTCTCCTTGCGCAGGAAGGTGCTGGGATCCACTTGCATAGCCTGGGCCATGCCGAGGATGAAACTCACCGGCGGGGAGAGTTCATCGTTTTCGACCCGGGTGACGAACTCGGGGGTCTGTCCCGTAGCCCGGGCCAACTCCTCCACCGGCCAATCCCGGGCCTGGCGCAACTGACGCACCAAGGCACCGAACCCGCCGGGGGGCGTTTGCGCCTCAGTGTCGATGGCACAGGCGGCGTCGGCCAGGCGGCGCATGGCCGCCTGTTTGGCCTGCTGGTTCAGCAGGGGCAGGAATGTTTTGGCGTCGGCTACGATACCGATGTCGGCCACCTGGAAGATGGGTGCGGCCGGGTCCCGATTGATGGCCACAATGGTCTCGGATTCCATGATGCCGGCGGTGTATTGAATGGCCCCGGAGGCGCCCGCGGAGATCAGCAATTTCGGCCTGACACTCTTGCCGGTCTGGCCGATCAACCGCTCCTCGGCCACCCAGTGGTAGAGCACCGGCGGGCGGGTGGCCCCCACTTCACCGCCCAGGGCCGCCGCCAGTTCGCGCACCAGTGCAAACCCGTTCATATCCCCCAAACCGGCACCGCCCACCACCACGGTCCGGGCGTCTTCCAGGCGTCGCGCTTCCACCGGCTCCATGGCCCGCTGGACCAGGCGCAATCCCCGGGGTGGTTCAAGGGGGCCCACGGCAACCGTTTCAATACGGCCCTGGATATCCGATAGGACCGGCGGTACCGACGCGCCATGGGGTTGCACCGTGACAAAGGCCGTGGGCCACCCTTCGGCCAAAGCGATGTCCGCCAGGATCTGACCGCCCCAGGCCGGACAGCGCCCCACGAACCCTTGGGCTTGAAGGGTTAGCTCGGTGCAGTCGGCGATCATGCCCGCATGGCAGCGCTGGGCGCCAATGGCGGCCAGTTCGCGGCCAAAATCATTGAGCGGCAGCAAAATGAGCCAAGGTTTGCGGGTGTTGACCCACCCGGACAGCGCGTCGGCATACAGATCGGTCCGGGGCACGGCCAATCCGGGGTGCTGGAGACAGTAGACCGTCGCCGCACCCGCCACGGATGCCTGCCGGGCGGCTTCGGCGGTGGCCACGCAAGCCTTCAGATCCATCTTGCGGGCTTCGGTCGACGGCGTGCCTTCCGCCGCACCCATCAATACCATGGCCACTTCGGCAACCGCGTCGCGGGCCAGATCCAGCGCCTTGCCCAGCACTTTGAGGCTGTCGGTCCAGTGGCGTTGGGTGCGCAAATCGCCGTATACCCAGATCTCTCCCGTTTTCATGTTGACATCATCCCCATACGGCCAAGATGGGCGATCAAGGCCTCCACCTGTTGTTGGGGTTCGCCCTCCAGCATCCGGCAGACCCGTTTCCGCACCACCTTCTGCATACGGGTCACCCGGGTGGGCGAACCCGACAAGCCCACCTGGTCCGCCGCCAGTGTCAGTTCGCGTATTCCCCAGGTCTCGATTGCCGGCTGTGCATAGGCCCCAGCGATGCCTGGCAGGGCGATGGAGCGGGGTTTGAATGCCTTGGGGTGGATGGTCAGGGCCAGTGGCACGTCTACTTGCCACAGCTCTTCCCAATCATCCATGAGCCGCCGGATTTCCCAAATACCGTCCCGGCGCTCGATCTGTTTGACCCCGCCCACAAAAGGCAGGGCGAGCACGGCGGCGGTTTGGGGACCCACCTGGCCGGTATCGCTGTCTGCGCTGCGGGTGCCGAAAAAAATCAAATCGCAAGCGCCGATGCGGGCGATGGCCGCCGCCAGCACCCTGGCAGTGACCAATGTGTCCGAACCGGCCAGGGCCGCATCGCTGATCAGAATGGTGCGATCCGCCCCCATGGCCTGGGCTTCGGCCAGGGCTTCCACCCCCACCGGAGGGCCCATGGACAAGACGGTCAACGTACCGCCCTCGGCCGCCTTGATCCGCAGCGCGGCTTCCAGGGCCGGCCGGTCGAAGGGGTTCAGTTCGCTGTTCTCCGGCGTCCGGCGACCAACGCCATCCGGCGCGGCCCGCACGACCGATTTAATGCACACAATACTATGGATGGCCATGACCGATCCCCGCTGGTTCGTTTCCCCTCAACCCAACACCTCCCTTGCAATCACCATGCGATGCACCTCGGAAGTGCCTTCATAGATCCGTGTCACCCGGGCGTCCCGGTAGTAGCGCTCCACAGCGTAGGCCTTGGAGTAGCCATACCCGCCATGAATCTGGACCGCCAGATCGGTGACCGTGCAGGCCGCCTCCGAGGCGAACAGCTTGGCCTGGGCCGCCGTCCGGCTCACCACCGCGCCCTGATCCTTGGTCCAGGCGGCGCGATAGACCATCATGCGGGCGGCATCCACCTGGGTGGCCATGTCGGCAATCATCATCTGAATGGCCTGGTGGCGCGCCAGGGGCACGCCGAACTGCTGACGCTGTTGGGCGTAGCGCACGCCTTCGTCCAATGCGGCCTGGGCAATACCCAGTGCCTGGGCGGCAATGCCGATACGGCCGGTGTCCAGGGCCGCCAGACCGATCGCCAATCCCTGCCCGGTCTTGCCCAGCAGGTGGTCCCGGGGCACGCGGCTGTCATAGAGTCGAATGGAGGAGACCGGATTGGCGCGCATGCCGCACAGATCTTCCAAATCGCCTACCACAAAACCCGGAATACCCCGCTCGGCGACGATGACACTGATCCCCTTGCGGCCGGCAGCAGGGTCGGTACGGGCAAAAATCAGACAGATGTCGGCGATACCGCCGTTGGTCACAAAGACTTTGTTGGCGTTAACGACCCAATGATCCCCGTCGGGCAGGGCGGTGGCGTTGATGCCGCTGGCGTCCGAGCCGGCGTTGGGTTCGGTGAGGCAGAAGGCGCCGATCCGCTCGCCCCGGGCAAGGGATGGCACCCAGCGTTGATGCTGCTCGGCCGATCCAAAAGCCAGGAGGGGAAAGAGGGCCACGCTGTTGTGCACGCTCAGGCAGAGGCCGATGGCCGCGCTGACCCGCGACACCTCCTCGATAATGATGGCGTAACTGACCGTGTCCAGCCCGGCACCCCCCAGTTCGGGAGGGGCCTGGATACCGAAATAGCCCAGCCGGCCCATCTGCTCGGCCACCTCCCAGGGAAAACGGGCCTCCTGATCGATTTCGGCGGCGATGGGGCGCAGTTCCTGCTCGCAAAATGCGCGCACGGTGCGCCGCAGCACACGATGTTTGGCGTCAATGAAGGGTTCGGTCATGGGAGCCTTTCCATGCAAACCGAAAGTCGGTGTCTGTGGATTAAAAATGGGCACCTTACCCGTTCGGGGCCGGCTTGTAAATCTCTTGTTTGCACATGTCAAAATACCGGCCGTGGAAGAGGCGGTTGTGGGTGGCCTTGTGGCCCTGATAATGCCTGAAATTTTGGATCGATTCCTGGCCGTTTCACTTGACGGGATGCTTGCGCGCTCATTGGCGGATCGGGAGCACCTTTCACAATACCGCTATTTGCAGGAGGGGAATAAGGCTTAAGGGTGGTGGGACGCTTGGGGCTGCTGCCGACGGTGGCTTTGTACCAGGCACAGCCCCGGCTTTTCAAACTACTGCTGTGTCCGGAAGGGGAGTTGCAGACACCCCACCCGCCCGCGCAGACGTCTGTCGAGATGGAAAAACGCGCCGGGGGGTGGGAGCCGTCATCATGATACGGCGGTCTTGACCGCCCTTAATCTTTGGGCTTCAGCTTAAGAATGGCTTTGGCGCGGTCAAGCAATTGATCGCCCTTGAACGGCTTGACCACATAATCGCGCACACCCATTTTGACGATTTTCATCACGTTTTCTTTACCCGATTCAGCGGTGAGCATGATCACCGGGATGTCCTTTAAATCCTTTTCCGCTTTGAGCTTGGCCAGCATCTCGATTCCGGTCATCACCGGCATGGTAATGTCGAGAATGATCAGATCCGGTTTTTCCTTGTTGGCGATGGCCAGACCTTCCACGCCGTTTTCACCCTCGAAAAGATCACAGTTATAAGGCGAGAATGCCTTTTTAACAATCATCCGGATGGTTTTACTATCATCAACCGTCAATATCTTGTAGGCCATACTGTTCCTCCTGAAAAAGTTCGCCCGCGCCATAAACCGAACATTGGGCGCACGGGGCAGCGCGA
>JAGTVD010000308.1 GCA_018224505.1 Desulfatitalea sp.
CAATGGGTAAAACGAAAACATCACTGGCGGTGCTTATCCTTTTACCGATAGCGCTTCTACTGGGCGCCGCCAACGCACTGGCGGGACCCTTTAGTGAAATCGTCGTCTTCGGTGACAGCTTGTCGGACAATGGCAACTATGTGCTGTATGAGGGTCAGCCTGCGCCTGATCCGGCATTGTACTGGCAAGGCCGTTTTTCCAACGGACCGGTGTGGGTCGAATATTTAACCGACCCGGCCCACTTTGACACCAATTTAACCGGCCGGGCGTTTGGTGGTGCCGAATCCGATGGATTGGCACCGCCGGGACTGATCCAACAGGTCAGGACGCATATCCTGGGAACGGGCCCCCCGCTTTCGCCGACGAACCTGTATGTGATCTGGATCGGGGGAAACGATTATTTCAATGGGGATGGAAATTCTCAAGGGGCTGTTGACAATATCAACGATGCCATGACCGACCTGGTCGACAACGGGGCCTTATCCATCCTGATTCTGAATTTGCCCGATCTGGGCGCCATACCGCACCGGCTGGGATCAACCCTGGCACCTGAGGCCACTAAATTCTCCGTCGACTTCAATGCCGCCCTGGCAAGCATGATAGACACATTCAGTGCCGCGCACCCGGACATAAACATCTACGAATTTGACATCTATGCCTTGTTCTTGGATATCATCGCTGATCCGGACGCCTTTGGTTTCGATAACGTGACGGAACAATCACCCAATTTCGCAGTCGAGGATAATTTCGATGGCGGAGGCTCCCTTTTTTGGGATGACAAGCACCCGACAACACGCATGCACGCCCTGATTGCCGATCGCGTCTATGACGATTTAAGCGCACAACTCCCGACCGATACACCCGACGCCCCTGCGCAAAAGAATGAGAGTTCTTCATGCTTTATACGGCTCATGGCTTGGGAGTGATCCGTTACCTGTCGGGAAGGATTTAACCGCGGCCTGGCAGCCCATGCTGCTGTAACAGAAATTCATGAACCCGATTAAGCGCGGTTCATGCAAAACCTGAAAAGGAGGGAAACAACATGCAACTGGATATAGCACCCCAGCCCGTAATCGCATTGATCGCGGGGATACTGATTCTCCTGGTCCCCAGACTATTAAATTACATCGTTGCCTTCTATCTCATCATCTTCGGCATTCTCGGACTGATCCGATGATTGGCGCGTGGCTCTTTTGTCGCGCCAAGCAGCCTCATTAAGCGTCGTCCGTAGTCTTGGGGCTTGCGTAAAATCGGAAACAAGGTTCAGGGCAAGATGGAAAAGCAGAGAACATCAGAGAAATCTCATTTCATCCAGGGATGGAAAGGCGGCTAATATGTTGTGAACAATCGGTGTTATTCTTTTGGTTCTGTGGCTGCTGTGATAGGAGCGGTCTGTGGCTACACAATGGGTGGCGCCATTCACATCCTTCTGGTCATCGCCCGCGTTGGGGTGGTGACCCAGATTCTTCAGGGTCCAAGACATGTATAAATAACGAACCCTTGCCGGAATCAGGTGATAGAATAAAATGAAACTGAGCAGCGAGACTGTTGGTGGTGTCTTTTTTCGTTGGTGGACGCGCCTCCGCGGAAGCGATCCGGCACGCGTGGATGCCGAGGATGAACAACCCCTTCGATCGGAACTGCTCAGTGCCGATCAAATGCAACAGCATGGCAAAATCATTGCGGGCGCTCACCGGTTGAAGCCTGGGCGCCCTCGGGACCGCCTCCTGCCACGCCTTGCCGAGAATGAAGCGTTTCTGATCGACGTCCGCAACCTGCTGATGGAAGCGGTTAATGCCAACCGCCATATTGCACCGGCCGGAGAATGGCTGCTCGACAACTTCTATTTGATCGAAGAGCAGATTCGAACGGCCAAGCGCCACCTGCCCAAGGGCTACAGCCTGGAACTGCCGCGCTTGTCGAACGGACCCCTGGCCGGTTTTCCGCGCGTGTACGACATTGCCCTGGAGATTATCTCCCACGGCGATGGACGGGCGGATCCGGAAAGCCTCAGCAATTTCGTGGCCGCCTACCAAACGGAGACCCTCCTGAAGCTCGGCGAATTGTGGGCTATCCCCATCATGCTGCGCCTGGCCCTGATCGAGAATATTCGGCGGGTTGCCGCCCGCATCGCCGCCAACAGGATAGCGCGCAACCGCGCTGATCAATGGGCCGACCTGATGACGGAGGTCGCCGCACAAGACCCCAAGAGCCTGATTCTGTCGGTAGCCGACATGGCGCGCTCGAACCCGCCGATGGCGAACGCGTTTGTGGCCGAACTCACACGCCGCTTACAGGGTCAGGGTCCGGCGCTGGCATTGCCGCTGTCCTGGATCGAGCAGCGACTGTCCGAGTCCGGCCTGACCATCGAACAGTCGGTGCACATGGAGACCCAACAACTGGCCGCGGACCAGGTCTCGATGAGCAACAGCATCGGCAGCCTCCGTTTCCTGACCGCCATGGACTGGCGCGAGTTCGTCGAGACGATGAGCAGTGTCGAGCAGACCCTGATGGAGGATCCCGGCGATGTCTACGGCAAGATGGATCATGTCACGCGGGATCGCTACCGGCACGTCGTGGAGAAGATCGCCAGGCGCAGCCCGCACTCCGAGAGCGAGGTGGCGCGCCAGGCAATCCAACTGGCGCATGCGTGCGCCGTTGAGAAAGGCGGAGACGACCGCGCGGCGCATGTCGGATTCTACCTGATCGATAACGGATTGGAAACGCTCGAACGAACGGTGCAGGTGCACTTCTCGTCGACCGAGGCGATACGCAAAGCCGCACGCCGCAAGCCCTTGCTGCTCTATAGTGGCACCATCCTCCTGCTGTCGGCTATTTTCACGGCAAGCTTCACGGCCATGGCGTATGCCGACGGAGTGCAGGGGTGGGCGCTCGGCATATTCGGACTGCTCTTGCTTTTGTGCGCCAGCCATCTGGCGGTCGCTTTGGTGAACTGGATAGCCACGTCAGTGGCAACGCCGCGCCCACTGCCGCGCATGGACTTCTCCCAGGGGATTCCTTCGGAGTTGCGCACGTTGGTGGTGGTCCCGACGATGCTGACGAACGCTCAAAACATCGAAGCGCTGATCGAGGCGCTCGAGGTTCGTTTTCTGGCCAATCGGGATGACCATCTGCATTTCGGGTTGCTGACCGATTTTCGCGACGCCGGCCAGGAAGCGCTGCCGGAGGACGAACATCTGTTGTGGCTGGCCCGGCAGAGGATCGAAGCGCTAAACGACAAGTACCCCGATGCGGAAGGCGCCGCTTTCTTCCTGTTTCATCGTCCGCGCCGCTGGAATCCGCGCGACCGGATCTGGATGGGCTACGAGCGCAAGCGCGGCAAGCTTGCGGATTTGAATTGGCTTTTGCGCGATGGCGCGCATGGCACCGCAGCAGATCGCTTCGCGCTCATCGTCGGTAAAACCAGGGTCTTGGCGAACGTAAAGTATGTGATCACCTTGGATACCGATACCCAATTGGCCCGCGATTCGGCCTGGCAGTTTGTGGGCGCCATGGCCCACCCGCTCAATCGTGCGCGTTACGACGAAGACCAGCAGCGCGTCGTTGCAGGGTACGGCATTCTTCAACCACGGGTGGCAGTCAGCCTGTCCGGCATGAACCAGTCGCGGTATGCGCACATGTGCGCCAGCGAGCCCGGCATCGATCCCTATACGCGCGCCGTTTCCGATGTATACCAGGATCTGTTCGGCGAAGGCTCGTTCATCGGCAAGGGCATCTATGAAGTGGACGCATTCGAACGCGCGCTGGCCGGGCGGATGCCCGAGAACCGGATCCTGAGCCACGATCTGCTGGAAGGGTGCTACGCCCGGGCCGGTCTGCTCAGCGATGTGCAGCTGTATGAGGAGTACCCTTCGCGCTACAGCGCGGATGTGAACCGCCGGCATCGTTGGATCCGCGGCGATTGGCAGATCGCCCGCTGGCTGTTGCCGGATATTCCCATGCCCAATGCGCGCCGGCAGAAGAATCCGCTCTCGCTGCTCTCGCGCTGGAAGATCTTCGACAATCTGCGGCGTAGCCTGATGGCCGCGGCGATTACCCTGCTGCTGCTGCTGGGCTGGGCCGTGTTGCCTTCGGCCGGGTTCTGGACGTTGACGGCGATCGGCATCATCCTGGTGCCGTCATTGTTCGTCTCGGCGCTGAATGTCGTCAAAAAGCAGGACGACGTGACCCTGGGGCAACACCTCGCGGCTGAGGCGCGCTCGGCCCGCCGGCAATTCGTTCAGGCGGCCTTCACGCTCGTATGCCTGCCCTACGAAGCGTTTTTCAGCCTGGATGCGGTGGGGCGCACCGTCTGGCGGGTGTTGATCACGCATAAGCGACTGCTCCAATGGGATCTGTCGGGCGACCCGGATCGTCACAGTCCTACGGATCTCGCCTTCTCTTGGCGAACCATGTGGTTTGCTTCCTTTCTGGCCGCTGCCACGGGGGTCTATCTGGCGGTTGCGAGACCGGCCGTGCTCGGCGTGGCGGCGCCCCTCCTTTGCCTCTGGTTTGCCTCGCCCGCGATCACCTGGTGGATCAGCCAGCCGATGGTGCGCCGCCGGGAAAAGCTCACATCGGATCAGATCCTCTTTCTGCGCAGGATCGCGCGCAAAACATGGGCCTTCTTTGAGACCTTCGTCGGACCGGAAGATCATTGGCTGCCGCCCGACAATTATCAGGAGCATCCCGTGGCCGTGGTCGCGCATCGCACCTCGCCGACAAACATTGGCCTTGCGCTGCTGGCCAATTTGTCCGCCTACGATTTTGGCTATGTTTCGGCCGGACGACTCCTCGACCGCACGGCCAAAACGATCCGAACAATGGAAACCCTGGAACGTCACCGCGGCCATTTTTTCAACTGGTACGACACGCAATCTCTGCAACCCCTTTCGCCCCAGTACATTTCGTCCGTGGACAGCGGAAACCTGGCGGGCCACCTGCTGACCTTGCGGCCGGCGTTGCTGGCCCTGGGCGATCAAACGATCCTGGATGCGCGCTTGTTCGAAGGCCTCAGCGATACCATCGGCGTTTTAACGGACGCGGCGGGCGCCGCTGAGCAACCCAATGCAGCCGCCCAACTGGCGCAACTTCAGCAGGAACTGGCATCCGCGACCCGCACCCAGCCCACCACGCTCACGGCGGCGCGACATTGCCTGGATCGGTTAACCGCATCGGCCGCGCAGTGGGTCGCCGACTTGGACGCTTTGGATA
>JAGTVD010000309.1 GCA_018224505.1 Desulfatitalea sp.
CCGGCCACCCCCTCCATCTGCTTGAACTCTTCGATCTGCTCGATGGCAAATTTGATGCCTTCCTCGGCCATTTGGCCCTTACCGGCCCCCTCTATCCGCTTGATCAGTTCGACAGGCACATCCATACCAGGCACGAACTTGGACATGTACTTAGCCATACCCGCACTCTTCATGGGGGTCACGCCAGCCAGAATATAGGCTTTCTCGGTGAGGCCCATATCCACAGCGCGCTTCATGAACTCCCGGAAACGGGGCATGTTGTAGATACACTGGGTCTGAATGAAGTCGGCTCCGGCATCGATCTTGTTGGCCAGCCGGTAGACACGGAATTCCGTTGGATCGGCAAAGGGATTTGCAGCGGCGCCGATGAACAGTTGGGGCGGGCCGTCGATCTCTTCGTCGTTGAGAAACTTACCTTCATCGCGCATTTTTTTGGCCAAGGCGATGAGCTGCATGCTGTCAAGGTCAAAGACGTTTTTGGCCTCGGGGTGGTTGCCGAATTTCTGATGGTCCCCGGACAGGCAGAGCATGTTGCGAATGCCCAGTGCGTGGATCCCCAGTATGTCGCTCTGCATGGCGATGCGGTTGCGGTCGCGGCACACCATCTGAAAATTGGGCTCCAGCCCCGCCTGCACCATCAGGGCGCTGGCCGCCTTGCTGGACATGCGCACCACGGCGGTTTGATTGTCGGTGACGTTGATGGCGTCCACCACACCGCGCAACGGCGCCATCTTCTCATTGAGGTGCGCCACGTTGGCCCCTTTGGGCGGTCCGCACTCACCGGTGAAAGCAAAATGACCCGCCTTCAGGACTTTTTCCAGGTTGCTTCCGGATTTATAGCCGTTGTCGCTCATTGCACCAGCTCCTCCCTTATGCTTCTGCGGGGTCCGCCGTCACGGGCCGTGCGCCAATCTTTGGCGGCCCAATAGCGGCGCAGATCCTCCAGGCGTCCCTGTTCCGTCTTCTTGCGCACAATCAGATCCCATATGCAGACCAGTTCCTTGGAGATTTCGCATTTCCCGTCGGCACTGCCACCGCACGGGCCGTGCTGCAAACTCTTGGCGCAGCGGGAGATGGGGCACATGCCGTCAAAGTGGTGGATGATGCAGGTACCACAGCCGGCACACCGCTCCTCCCAGATGCCGTGCCGGACCGCGCCACCCATGAAAGTGGTGTTGACGGTGGGAAAAAAGCGCTGGCCGGGGTAGGCTTCGGAGAGAAACTGGGGCCCGACGCCGCAGGCCATGGACAAAACGGCGTCATACTGGTCGTACACATCACGCAGCTGCTCCACATATTCCGGATCACACTGCCGTTCGAGCATGCGCTCCTCGATTTTGACGGGGCGCCCCTCTTTCTTGCGGGCGATGCGGAGGGTGGAGGCCAGGATTTGAACTTCCTTGAGGCCGCCCACATTACATACCGTCACGCACCCCTTGCAGCCGACCAACATGATGTTGTCGTAGGGCTTGATCATTTCCTGGAGCTCATCCAGGGGTTTTCGGTCAGCAATAATCATGATTCACCTCATTGAATGGTATGCCCATAGCAAAAATGGGCACTGGGAATAGGGTCCCGAATGAACCGCAATGCGCTTACATCATGGGCCGGGAACCGGCCTTGCGCCCGTCAGCACGGATTGAGCGGACTGGGGCCCAGCTGCTTGGCCCGTGCGGTCATCTCAGTTGCAATCTCCGCGAAGCGCGGTCCCTGGGCGGAGGAAAGATTGTACATCTCCACCCGGTCGCTCTCCATACCGATGGCTTTAAGGGTGCGTTTCACATATTCGACTTTGCGGCGGGTTTTGATATTTCCTTCCAGGAAATGGCATTCACCCTCCAGTCACCCCGCCACATAGACGGCGTCGGCGCCGTCCTCGATGGCCCGTAACAGGTGCAGAATGTCCACGCGGCCGGTGCAGGGCACCTGGATCACCTTTACGTTGGGCGGATAGTTCAGCCGCATGGAACCGGCCAGATCGCCCGCCGCATATGCGCAATACTTGCAGCAAAAGGCGACGATTTGGGGTTCATAGGTTGCTGTCATGGCCTCTTCCTTTCTTGGATGATGGGGTGTTGTTCGGTATACAAGCCTTTGTATGGCCCGCGCCCCGCTTCGGCTGTCGCCAGCAGGGCGCGGACGGATTCTCAACGGTTTATTTGGCGACACATTCGCTGAACAGCGCATCGGTTTTGGCGATGAGCTGTTGATCGGTGAAATGTTTCAAGGTGATCGCCTTGCCCGGGCATTCGGACACACAGCAGCCGCAGCCCTGGCATCCGGCCGGGTCGATGACGGCATACCCTTCGGTCCCGATATAGGGGACATGATAGGGGCAGGTGCGCACACAGGTCAAGCAAACCGCGCACCGGTCGGGGTCGACGATGGCGGTGATACCGCCCACCCAGATGGTCTCCTTGCTCAATATGGTCGAGGCCCGGGAGACGGCCGCCTGGGCCTGGGCGATGGTTTCGTCGATGGATTTGGGGTAGTGCGCCAGACCGGCCATGAAAATCCCCTCGGAGGAGAAGTCCACCGGACGCAGCTTGGCATGGGCTTCCACCAAGAAACCTTCGGCGTTGATCGGCACCTTGAACAGTTCGAAGAGATCCTTGTTCGCGTTGGGCAGTACGGCCGTGGCCAGGATCAGCAGGTCGGGATTGAGCTCGATGGGCCGGCCCAGGATGTGATCCTTGACCGTCACGCTGAGCTGATCCCCATTGGTGGTGACTTGGGGTGCCGTCTCCAGATCGAAGCGGATGAAGATAACGCCCAACTCCCGGGCCTTGCGATAGAGATCTTCGCGGAAGCCGTAAGTGCGGACATCCCGGTAGAGGATAAAGACGCTCATCTCCGGTTTCTGCTGTTTGAGGGTGATGGCCGTTTTGACGCTGTGCGTGCAGCAGATGCGGCTGCACGAGGGACGCTGCTCGGTGCGCGATCCCACGCACTGGATAAAGACCGCCGTGTCGGCCGCCGCAATGCGATCGTCGGCCGCCGTCAACGCCTCATCCATCTGCTTGTGGGTCAGAATGTCGGGGTGCTGGCCATACATGTACTCGGTGGGCTGGTACTCCATGCCGCCGGTGGCCAGCACCGTTGCGCCGTGCTCAAGGACCACGGTGGTCATGGTGGCGCCGCCGGTGGCCACCGTACTGGTAAAATGGCCCAGAATACCCGTGGTTTCCACCACTTCACTGTTCAGGTAGGTACGGATTTTCGGGTGGCTGGTCACCCGGTCGATGAGGCTTTCCAGGTAGGGCCTTATCTCTTCGCCCTGCCATGAGGCGCGCAGCCAGACGGCGTTGCCTCCCAGGAAATCGGCACGCTCCACCAGGTAGGTTTGGAATCCCTGGTCGGCCAGTCCCAGAGCGGCCTCCATGCCGGCCACACCGCCGCCCACCACCAGACCGGTCTGCGTGACATCCAGGCTCACCTGGTGCAGCGGTTCGACATAGGCGGCCTTGGCCACGGCCATGCGTACCAGGTCCTTGGCTTTTTCCGTGGCCTTTTCAGGGTCGTTCATGTGCACCCAAGTGTTCTGATCGCGGATGTTGGCCATCTCGAAAAGGTATTTGTTCAGCCCGGCCTCGCGAATGGTCTCCTGGAACAGCGGTTCATGGGTGCGCGGCGAACAGGAGGCCACCACCACCCGGTTGATGCCCATCTCCTGGATGACCACCTTCATTTTGTCCTGGGTGTCCTGGGAGCAGGTGAACAGGTTGTCTTCCACATGCACCACATGGGGCAGCGTCTTGGCATATTCGCGCACCGCCGGCACATCGGCCACACCGCCGATGTTAATGCCGCAGTTACAGACAAAAACACCCACCCGCGGCGCCTGTTCCGACACATCCAACTCCGGTGGCAGCTGCTTGGCCCGGATCAGGGTGCCCCGGGCGGCCATCAGGTTCTTGGCCGCAGCCGCCGCGGCGGCCGAGGCTTCCATCACCGATTGGGGAATGTCCTTAGGACCCTGGAAGACGCCGCACACATAGACCCCTTCCTTGTTGGTCGCCACCGGTGCCAGATCGAGGGTCTTGGCGAACTTGTGCCCGTTGAGTTCCACGCCGATGGTGTTGGCCAGTTTGATCGCACTCTCGTTGGGCGCCAACCCCACGGAGAGAACCACCATGTCAAAAATCTCTTCGATCAATTCTCCATCTTCGTTCACATAACGCAATTGCAGGTTGTCTCCATCCACCGGATCGATGGTGTGCACTCTGGAACGGACAAAGCGCACCCCCTTTTCCTTTTCACAGCGCACGTAGTAACGCTCGAAATCCTTGCCATAGGTGCGCATGTCCATGAAAAAAACGGCGGTGTCCAGATTCTTGCTGCTGTGCTCCTTGGCGATAACCGTTTGCTTGGCCGCGTACATGCAGCAGACCGCAGAGCAATAGCTGTGGTCGCACTTGTTGATGTCCCGGGAGCCGATACACTGCAGCCAGGCGATCTTCTCCGGCTCCTTGTGATCCGAGGGGCGGATCAAATGACCCTGGTAAGGTCCCGAAGCGGAGAGAATGCGCTCGAACTCCAGGGCGGTAACCACGTTGGGATGTTTGGCATAGGCGTAGTATTCATGTTTGCTCGGATCGTACGGCGAAAAGCCCGGTGCTAGAATGAGTGATCCAACCTCCACCACCGTCCGCTTAGGCTGCATATTGTGGTTGACCGCCTTGGCCAGACAAGCCTCCACGCACTGGTAGCATTCCGAGCAGATGCCGCACTTGAGGCAGCGATCCGCTTCCAGTTTGGCTTCTTCTTCTTTATAGCCGAAGGAGACTTCCATGAAGTTGCACTCCCGCGCTTCGGGATCCAGGCAACGCACGGTTACACGTCTTTTCTTTTCTTCGTAGGCGGTCTCAGGTTTGACGAAGGTCCACTCTTTTTGACGACCCTCCTTCAGGTCGAGCCCGTTGACATAGCGATGAATGCTCTCCGCGGCCTCTTTGCCGCAGGCCACGGCATCCACCACCGACTTGGGACCGTAGAAGGCATCGCCGCCGGCAAACACCCACTCGATGGGGGTCTGCAAGGTCACCGGGTCGGCTTCCAGGCCGCCGGGTCGCGAGATGGCGATATCCTGCTCCTTGATGCCGTCCAGGTTGGTGCTTTGGCCGATGGCGATGATGACGGTGTCGGCGAAGAAGGGCTGGCAGGCATTGTCGTCGTAGGCGGGACTGAAACGCCCGTTCTCGTCGAAGACAGCCGTGCAGGTCTTGAACTCCAGACCCGACACCTTTTTATTCTTATCGATGAAGAAGGATTTGGGACCGAAGCTGTTGACAATCTGGATGTCTCCCTCCAGGGCCTCCTCAATCTCATGCTCCCAGGCCGGCATCTCCTCGCGCTTTTCAAGGCAGATCAGGATGACGTTCTTCGCCCCTTTACGTTTAGCGGTCAGGGCCACGTCGATGGCCACATTGCCGCCGCCCACCACCAGCACGTCTTCGCCAATCTCCACATCCTTACCCATGGCCGCGTTCCGAAGGAACTCGACCCCTTGGAGTACGCCGTCGGCATCTTCGTTTTCGACGCCCAGACGGCGGCCGCCGTGCAGGCCGATGGCCATGAAGCAGGCGTTGTAGCCCTCCTTCTTCAGACTTTCCAGGGTGACATCCTTACCGAAGGTGACATTGCAGCGGATTTCGACGCCCATCTGGCGGATCACGTCAATCTCGTCGGCCAACACGTCCCGGGGCAAGCGGTACTCGGGAATCCCCACACGCATCATACCGCCGGGCTCGGGCAGCTTTTCAAAAATGGTGACCGTGTACCCTTTGAGGGTTAAATAGTAAGCCGCGGTGAGGCCCGCCGGGCCGGCGCCGATAACGGCGATCTTCTCGGAGCGCTTTTCCACTTCCACGGTTGGAATGTATGTGTCACCACTTTGCTTCTCATAGTCGGCCAGAAACCGATGCAGTTCCCGGATGGCCAGGGGCTGGTCCACTTCGCTGCGCGTGCATTCGCCCTCGCAGGGGTGATGGCAAACGCGACCGCAAACGGCCGGGAAGGGATGGTCCTGCTTGAAGAGTTTCAGCGCCTCTTTATAGCGGCCGTCATTGATCAAAGCAATGTAGCCCTGGATACTCACATGGGCCGGGCAGGTGGCTTTGCAGGGGGCTGTGCCACGCTTTTCGATGGCAAAGGCACTGGGCATTCCCTGGGGGTATAGCTTGAAGGCGGCTTTGCGGTTGTGGAGACTTTCGTCAAAGGTATTGGGTACCGAAATGGGGCAAACCTTGGCACACTCGCCGCAGGCGGTGCACTTGTCCAATTCCACGTACCGCGGCTGCTCCAGCAACGTGACCTTGAAATTGCCCGCTTCGCCTTCGACCTTCTCCACTTCGGTCATGGTGAATAAATCGATGTTCAAATGGCGGCCCGCTTCCACCAGTTTGGGTGATATGACGCACATGGAACAGTCGTTGGTGGGAAAGGTTTTATCCAATTGGGCCATAACACCACCGATGGCCGATTTTCCCTCCACCATTTTTACCAGGTATCCCGAATCAGCCAGGTCCAGGGAGG
>JAGTVD010000310.1 GCA_018224505.1 Desulfatitalea sp.
TATTTGAATGTGGCTGCCGGTCTCAGCGATAATGCCGTGGCCACGGGATCCGAACTGGCCTCCTCGTTCATGCGGGCCGGCTTTATCCAAGCCATGGCCGAAACCGCGCCGGATTTGGAAAAAAGCCCGATAAAGGCCTTTGATGCCGACTTTTTACGTTGGATGCTCTCCGACGGCGCGGGGGCTGTGTTCCTGTCCCGGCAGCGGCCCGAAGGGCGCCCGGCTCTGGAGATCGAGTGGTTCGAGCACCTGAGTTTTGCCGGTGAACTGGAAACCTGCATGTACGGCGGCGGGGTCAAGCTGGAAGGCGGCGGCACCGCCGGCTGGCGCCAGGTGGAGGACATCCCCGCGGACCAGAAACCCTATCTGTTCAACGTCCGCCAGGACATCAAGCTCCTGGACAAGCACATCGTGGAAACCATGGGCCGCACTCTGCGCCACGCTGTTGAAAAGCACGGCCTGGCCCCCGACGATGTGGATTGGTTCCTGCCCCACTACTCCTCCGGCTATTTCCGCCCCCGCTTCTATGAGGGAATGAAACAGGTCGGCTTCGAAATTCCCTACGACAAGTGGTTCACCAATTTGACCACCAAAGGCAATACCGGCAGCGCGGCCATCTATATCATCCTGGAAGAGCTTTACCGCTCGAACAAACTGCGTCCCGGCCAGCGGTTGCTGTGTTTCATCCCCGAGAGCGCCCGGTTTTCGCACTGTTTCATGATGTTGCGGGTGGCGTAAACCCCAAAGTTGCATAAAAATGCAGTGCGCCGTTTTGATGGGTCGAAGGTGCCTGACTATTGTCGCTGCCAGCGGCGGTGGGTGGCGATCAGGGCAATGAGCAGGGTGCCGGCGGCAAAGAGCAGCATGGCGGCGAGTTGGCCGGTGACGGCGCCGAGATCCCCCGCGCGAACGAAAAGGGTCATGAAGGCGTCATGGCCCCAGGCCAGAGGAGAGATCCGGCTCAAGGTCTGCATGGCGGGGGGCATGGCAAACACCGGCACCATCAGGCCGCCCAGGGCGGCTGCGATGACCACTGCGATGGGGCCCAGGGTGGTGGCCTGCTCCTGGGTGCGCGCCAGGGTACCCAGCATCAGGCCGAAGCCGGTGGCCGCCAGGGCGCTGCACAGCACCACCAGGGCCAGCGCGCCATAAGCATCGCCCATGGCCAGGGCGGCCGTACCCAACCGCGGCATCAACCAGTGACCCACCATCAGTATCAATCCGAACTGCAACAGACAGACGCACACATAAGCACTCAACTTGCCGGCCAGCAAGGTCAGACGGGATACCGGCATGGTCATCAAACGGGCGGCAATCCCCTGCTGCCGATCGCGTATGAGCCCCCCGGCCAGGGGCACAGCGACAAAAAACATGCCGAACAGTGCCCAGGCCGGCACATTCTGCTGCACGGCGGTGGGCAGGATGGCTTGGGGGGCCGCTTCGGTCACCGTCACCAGAGCGGGCCCCTCGCCCGTCAGGGACACCACCGGCAAGGATTCCCCCCCCGGCATCTCACCCAATGCTTCGTTCAAACGGGTGATGCGCTGATTCAAGGCCTGATCAAGAGCGCGCATGCGCCACGCGGCCTGCATGGCCGCCACGGCCTGGTTCAAGGCGCCCGTCACCGCCGCGCCATAGCCGCCGGTCAGGGTGGGGTCCAGGTGAAGGGTAATGGCGGGCAGGGGCGCATCCGCCGGATCACCGGCGCCACCACTGCCGGAAAACATCCGCTCGATCTCGCCGTCGATGCGCCCCCGCACGGCCATGGTCAACCCCTCGGGCAGCACCACGCCAAAACGGTAGGCGCCGCGCTGCACCGCCGCACGCAACTGGTCCGCATTCATGGCCAATTCGACCTGCTGTTGTTCCAGGGCCACCTGGGGCACTTGCGCCAGACGCCGGATCACCTCCCGGGACACTTCGCCGCCGTCCTGGTCCACCACCACCCCCACCAGAGGCGTGCCGCCCTGGTCCTTGAACACATTGTCCTGGACCAGGGTAATCACCACCACCAGCACGGCGGGCATGACGAATAGCAACAGCAAACCGGACCGGTCCCGACCCAACAGTCGCAATTCACGCAAAAACGTAAACCAGAAACGATACATCCTATTGCCCCCGCTAATCCCGCAACTGCTTGCCGGTCAAGCTCAGAAACAGATCATCCAGATCGGTGCAACCGGGATGCTGCCGGAGCAACGCGTCAGGACTGTCCAGCGCCAGACGTCGGCCATGGTCGATGATGGCGACGCGTGAAAAAAGTTGCCGTGCTTCCTCCATGTAATGGGTGGTGTAAACCATGGCGACGCCGGTCTCCCGCAGTTGCATCAGGCTTTCCATGATCAGGTGTCGCGATTGGGCGTCGATGCCCACGGTGGGTTCGTCGAGGAATAGCAATGGGGGGTCGTGGAGGATCCCCGCCGCCAGGTTGGCCCGGCGCTTCATGCCGCCGGAAAAGGTGCCGACCGGCTCGTCGGCCCTTGCCGTCAGCCCGACCAGGCGCAGGCCCTCCTGCACGGCCGCCTTGAGCCCGGCGCCCCGCAATCCATACATCCGACCGAAATAAGTGAGGTTCTCCGCTGCCGTGAGGCGGTCGAACAGTGCGATCTCCTGGGGTACGGTGCCGAAATGCCGGCGTGCCCGATCAGGATGGGCCACGGCATCCGTGCCGCAGATCGAAACCCGGCCCGTGGTGGGCCGCAGCAAGGTGCTCATCATGGAGATGGCTGTGGTCTTGCCGGCGCCGTTGGGACCGAGCAATCCCACAATCTCGCCTCGCCGTACCGTCAGATCCAGCCCATCCAGCGCGGGCGCCGCACCACCGGCATAGGTTTTGCTCAAACCACGCACCGCCAGCACCGGTCCGCGGCCGTCGGCAAGCGGCTCGCTATCGTCTGGATAATAGGTCACCACACATCCCTTCGCATGAACTGCCTGACCGCACCCGAAGGCTGCGGACTCTCAAGCCGCACACCTGTTAGCATGGATTTACTTAACACTCCAGACCATATATGATCGCCCAAATACCATCACTTAACACTTAAAACTTAACACGATCCACCAAACCCCCTTCCCGGGCCATTGCCATGAATAGTGATTTGAAAACCAAATTGCGCCTCAGCCTGATTGCCGGTGTCCAGAAGGGATGGACCGGATTTGTGTGGATGCTCAAAATCCTGGTGCCGGTCTCCTTTCTGTCGGTGCTGCTGGAGTACAGCGGTGTTTTGTACCAGCTCAATGCCCTGCTCAAACCGGTCATGGGTGTGCTGAGCCTGCCGCCCATTGCGGCGCTGCCCATAGTGATCGGCATCGTCACCAACATTTATGGCGGCATCGCCTCCATGGTGATGCTGCCCTTCACCATGGATCAAATGACCCTGATCGCCATCTTTCTGCTCATTTCGCACAATATGATCCAGGAGGGAATCATCCAGGCCAAATCGGGCATGCACCCTCTCAAAGCCACCGTGATCCGCCTGGCGGCCTCGACCGTAACCGTTATGGCATCGGCCTATTTCATGGATGTCGGCCTTGCAGCCGATGCGACATCCAGTGCGGTGGCACCGCCCACCCTGCCGCTGGCCACCGTGCTGGGCAACTGGCTGCTGGCCACGGCGTATCTCAGCGTGAAGATTTTCTGCATCATCATGGTGCTGATGATCGTCTTGTCCACCATGAAGAACTTCCATCTTATCGGCTATCTGACCCGTGCATTGAACCCTTTCCTGAGGGCCTTGGGGCTCAATCAGCGTGTGGGCACGCTCTGGCTGACCGCCGCCGTCTTCGGCATCGCCTATGGCGCCGCCGTGATTCTGGAAGAGGCCAGGGAGGGCAACTTGACCAAGAACGAACTGGAACGGCTGCACATGTCCATCGGCATCAATCACTCCATGGTCGAGGACCCTGCCCTTTTCATGGTACTGGGCATCAGTGCCTTCTGGCTCTGGGTACCCCGGCTGATCACGGCCATCGTGGCAGTGCACCTATTCGGGCTGTGGATTCGAATCCGGGAGCGCCGGGGCAGGCGCGTCATTCCATGATCTCCACCCGCGGAATCCCGTACAGGCCCATCAGCACCTCATCGAAATAGTCGGGCAGGTAGCGGTCCCAGAGACGAATGGGCAGCTCGCCCATTTCAGTGCGGGTGGAAGCGGCGAAGGCGAAGAGGTAGGCAATCAGAAATTCGATGTTGCGGGCCAGTTGCCCGTTGTACTGCTGCGTAATGCGCTGCTGCTCGATGCGATCTTCATGCATGCAAGTTCCCAGCTCGCTTTCCAGCATCTCCTGGTAGTTGCACAGAATCACTTCCAGGTGGACATAGGGTTCGGCCGTAAGCACAAACTGCCGGAACTGACGTTGGAGATCGGTCGGATCGTAACCGCGCAAGCCCATCCGTTCGCCCATGGCAGTGCTGAGCGACGCTGCCGTCAGCGCCTCACGATCCGGGGTATAACGCACGATCAAGTTGACGGCATTGTACTTTCCACGATGCTCTTCGATCTCGACAATCTGGCAGCGATCCAGCAGGGCGATCTGTTCCACCAGGCGCACACGCCGATCATCTTCCACAATCACTTTGACGCCGGCCACATCCTGAATCACCAAATTTTCTTCGGTCAGAATGGGGCGGCCCATTTTCAGATCCTCCAGCAAGCGACTTTCAGCTCCCAAAAATTCGGCGATCATCTCCTCCGGCGGTGTGATCAAGCTGGCCACCGGCACCCCGGCGCGCAAGGCGCGATCGCGGGCCAACAGTTCGGCCCGGTCCTTGATGCTGGTGTAAATCTGGTCGATGATCCGCCGTGCGATTTTCTCGCCCAGGCGCCGCGACCGTTTGATGCGACTGGATCCGACGATGGCGGGGCCGTCAACGCCCTGAACGAAGTAAAGCAGACCATTGAAGGGTGTTTCGCGATAAAATTTCCCCGGCTCGACGCGATAGCCGGAGAGCATCTCCTCGATGCGCGGGTTACGGGTGGGGCAGTGGTTGACAATAGCGTCTTTCAGATCGGCTTTGCGGGTGGACGCGCGGGCCACCAGGGGTGCAGCATGCAGCTGGCCGAAGAGTTGCTCGGCAAAACACTTCAGATAACGCGAGACAAAAGCATTGTTGAAATGGACCAACCGGGTGATGGCCTCGGCATCCGCGGGGTCGGCCTGGTGATACATCCACCGGCGAATCAGGTGTTGCAGCGCACTGCGGTGCAGATAACTGGTGATGGTGATCATATGATGTCTACATCCGTTCCGCCACCGATACCGTACGGTCGCCCAACAGGTTAACATAGCTGCCCATTTCGTTGTCGTACCAGCCATAGATCACCGCCTGTGTCACCTGCGGGCGCACAAACGTACTTTCCATGGCGGCGAGCGCCGCCGCGGGAATACCCGGCACCTTTCTAAGGTCGATGGCCAGCTCGGCGGTACGCGTGTGGATCTCGTGTCCCTCGATGATGGTGGCGGCCCGGGGCAAACCGATGATGTCCACGGAAACGTTCTGCTCCTGGGTGTAGTGCAGGTAGCCGTTGGGGTCGTCATTGGCCGCCCGCTCGTAGATGGCGTTGAGCGCATCGCGGGTGACGCTGCGACCGGAAGGCTCCTCCTGGATGCTGAGCACCAGGATGATCAGAGACCCCGTACTGGTGGGAATGCGCACCGATTCGGCGATGAACCCGATGCGTTTCATCTCCGGAATCACCAGGCCCAAGGCCTCGGCAGCACCGGTGGTGGTCAGAATGATGTTGTTTAAAATACTGCGGTTTTTGCGCAAATCCGTCTTGCCGCTTTTGGGCAGGCGGTCCAGTACCTGCTGGGACCCGGTGGCGGCGTGCACCGTGGCCATGGAGGCCGACAGGATCCGCTGGGCGCCGAAGGCATCCAGCAACGGTTTGAACATATGGGCCAGACACGTGGTGGTGCACGAGGCATTGGAGACCAGTTTGTGATGCCGGGGGTCGTAATGGCTCTCATTGATCCCCATCACGGTGGTCACGGCGTCTTCGGGCATGGGCGTCGCCTTGGCCTTGATTTTGAAAGGGGCCGACAGAATCACCTTCTGCGCTCCGCCGATCAGATGGCCGCGCAACGCCCCTTTGGCGTGATCCCCCGGCACGGTGGGGTCGAGAAATTGCCCGGTGGTGTCCACCACCAGATGCACGCCCCACTGACCCCATCCGATGGCGCCGGGGTTGCGCTCCTGGCGCAGGAACCGCACCGGGACGCCGTTGACCCGCAGGGTGCCTTGCGCTTCGTCGAGCGCTTCGACCACCGGCTTGGCCTGATAGCCGTACAAATAACCGTGCAGGGACCCATAGGTGGAATCGCGCTGTAAATAGTGTGCGATATCGGCCAGACCGCCACCGGCCTGTCGGCCGATGTTGACCACAATCTCATCGAAGTATTTGCGTCCCACATGGTGCCACAGGGTCAGCTTGCCAATACGGCCAAACCCGTTGATCCCCAACCGCTGCCCCGAACGACCCGAATTTTCCTCCATTTCAACCTCCTGCAATACGGCCGATTTATGATGCTTTGACGACCTACGCTTCCTTGATCTTAACACACCCCCGATAGACCGACCCTTCCCGGCCGTCGATACTGATGGGGTCCCCCGAATGCAGGGTGCGGTTACCGAAGGTGATGGTTCCCTGCTGTTCGTCGCAGACCATGTCCCCGCAGCCGGCCACGCAGGTTTTGCCCAACCGGTGCGCCACCACTGCGGCATGGGAGGTCACTCCGCCCCGGGCGGTGAGCAGGCCATCGGCGGCGAAAATTTCCTTGATGTCGTCCGGTACGGTGTCGGCGCGCGCCAGAATCAGTGCCGTCCGGGGCTCCTTTTCCCGCCAGAGCGCCACCTCCTGCAGGCTGAATACCAACCGGCCGCTCATGGCCCCGGCGCTGACCCCGATACCGTGTCCCAGATAGGCGTCGGGATCAATGTCTACCGGATCAAATGCCAACACCCGCTTTCGCTCACGGATGGCCATGTCCCGGGTCTGCAACAGATAAAGATCCCGGGCGGACGGGCTTTCAAAGGTAAACTCCATCTCCTGGGGGCTCCATCCCCGATGGGACACCAGTTCCTGGGCCCAGCCCATCATGGTGGCATAAATCTCCGGGAAGTGGGTCTCCAGAATGATATCGGTTTCGCGCATCTCGATTTCCTGCTGCTTGACCGAAATGGGCAGGGTCTGCACCAAGCCGGCCACCACATCCTCGCCCTGGTTCTCAATTGTGAAATCGCCCCATAGGCTCAGGCTTTCGCCGGCCCAGCGGGGGTTGTGGGTGAAGATCACGCCGGCGCCCGAATGATCGGAGCGATTGCCGAACACCATGGCCTGCACGGTGATGGCGGTGCCCCAATCATCGGAGATACCCATGATCTGGCGATAGGTGTCCGCTTTTTCGGCATGCCAGGAGTCCATCACGCTGCGAATGGTATGCTGCAATTGCTGCAGCGGGTCGTCGGGAATTTCGAAGCCGGCATCCAGAATCCGCTGCCGATAGCTCATGGCCACTTGGCGCATGTGCGCCCCGCTGAACTCTTTTTTGAGCGGAATGCCCAACTCTTTTTTGTACTCCCCGATGATGGCATCGAAATCGTCGCGCCGCAAGCCCAGACCCATGCCGAAGCATTGCAGATAACGGCGATAGCTGTCCCAGGCAAACCAGGGATTGCCGCTTTGGGCGGCCAGGCCCTCGGTGATCATCACGTTCATCCCGACGTTCAAATAGGTGTCCATCATGCCGGGCTGGGAAATGGATGACCCGCTGCGCACCGAAAAAAGAAGGGGATCGCGCGGATCGCCGAAACGCTTGCCGCTGAGCTGTTCGAGCGCCTTGATTTTCTGGACGACCTGATCATTGAAGTTCTCCAATGCCGGCGGCCAGGCGTCAATGATCTCCCGGCAGCGAAACACTTCCGTGGTGATGATGAAGCCGGGCGGCACCGGCATGCCGAATTGCTGCAGCTTGACCAGGTTGAGGCCCTTGTTGCCCAGGTAGATGATACCGGCGGCCAGGGGATTGGGTTGGTGCAGGGCCGTGATCGCCCGTTCGGGGTCGTAATTGAGCAGCAGGCGCATCTTCTCCTTGGGCAGTTGACTCGCTTGATGAAACAGTGTTTTGAGAATCCGGCTCAGGAAGAGATCGAGCTGCTGCAATCCCGGCGAGGTGGCCAGACGATCGCGGAAGAAGATCTCCGAGGTGCGATGGCACAACTTTTCCCGGTCGCCGTCCAGGTTGCAGGTGTTGGAATGGAATTTCACCAATATGTGCCCGGCCGGCAGCGTTTCCAGAATCCGGGTAAGATGTTCGCCATGAACGGTGTTGAAATAATCATTAATGATGTTCTTGACCGCCTGGGCGAACCCCTTGAAGATATCCAGGTACTGGGTAAAGCTGAACCCGCGGATCTCCAGAGAGTGGTTCAGCAGGTCCAGTTCACGCTCGAACTCGGCCGAGGCGATCCCGTCGATCTGCAAGACACGGTTGAACCGCTTCAGCCGGTCGTGGATCTGATGGCAGGTCGCCTTGGTGATGAAGCTCAAGTCGATGCTGTTGATCAACGCCTCGAACAGTACATTGACCAATGCTTCGATGCGCAGGGTGAGGCCCATGGCATCGAATTTGAGTTCGTTGTAACTGCCGTACATGGAGGGGATGTCCACCGTAAAATGGCGTTTCTTGTAGATGTTCTCCCGAATCTCGAACTGTTCGGGAGACAGAATGATCTCCTTGAGCACCTCCAAATAGTCGAGCGATTTCTCCAGCCGCACTTCCAGTTCGGGTGCGTCCAGCGCCTCTTTGAGCAGATCCAGATTCGGAAAGGCTTCGGCCGCCAGTTGGTTCGCATAGTGCTTCAGGTTCTTGAAATCGAGGTTGTATTTATTGTTCAGCTGCTTGTGCAGTTCAACGAATAGCACCACCCGCTCCCGATCGACAGCGTTGGCGGCCGTTACCGCTTCCGCCCGCTGGCGCAGGCTCGGCTCGCTGAGTGTGAGCAACGCATCGGGTATCGCGACACCTTCCGCTTCCAAGGCCTGCAGAATACGTTGCACGCCGTCGACATGGATGCCCTGGCATTCGATCTGGTTGTAGATGGCGGGCGGCAGGAAAGCGGCCAGGGGGTTCTTGTCCCGGGTCCACCAGAAATGCAGTACCGCTTGCATCAAGCTCAGGATGCGATTGCTGCCCTCCACGTGGCTCTGCTTGCGCAAAAAGTGGATCAGCGGATCCCGCCGGTGGCTGATTTCGTCGATTCGAGTGGAGATGTCCCGCAGCTCGCCCTCGGCCCCGATATCGTTGAAGTAGACCGGAAAGAGGCGCGCCAGCTGCTTGATCAGATTGTAGACCGGCGCGATGTCGCTGTTGAGCAATCGCGTGATGTCCCGCCCGAACAGGTCGGTGTCACGGATAAACACGCCGCTGATGGCCAGGTGGATGATCAGGTTGGAGATCAAACGCCGGGTGCTTTTGGGTTTGAGGGCCACCAACTCCAGCCAGATGCGGATATTCTGAATGTGAGCGGGATTGACCCGGATCTGCCAGTCGTGGCCGACACCCTGGATCTGGGGCGTCTGAAAACCCAGTTCGATCACCGCGTTGATAAAGGCATCGATCAGCTCGCCGTCGTCGGTGTGAAAAATCCCCTTGCCCATGTTCAGCACGCAATTCAGGGCAGTGGCGGGATAGCTCCGGGCGTTCTCCGCCAGAATGGCGAAGGTTTTGTGCACCAGGTTGCGCACGTAACGGCTGCTCTGGCGGGTGATCAACCCATTGAGGGTGCGATTGATATCGCGCAGGGCATCCTCGTGGATCTGCGCCAGCCCTTCGAGTTTCATGATATGGAATAGAAAAAGAATTTTCCAGGGGTGGCCCGGACCATTGCCGCCGGCGGCCAGCAGCTTGTCGGGAATCTGGCGGTAGCTCTGTACGATGTCGTGGTGTTCACTCATACGGCACAGGATGTCCAGCGTCGAGCGGGCATCCAGATCCCCATTGCGCGCCAGTTGGGCCAATTGGTCCAATTGGCCGGCGAGGGTGGCGTGGGTGATGGGTGCGAAGATCGGCGCCACGGCATCGGGCGGGACGTGGTCATCGGCCTCGGCCAGAAACCACGCCAGCGGGTCCTGCTGGACCAGCCAGTCGTTCAACCCGCTCTCCAGATGACGGACCAGGAGCCGGTTGAGTACGGCGAACCCATGTGTCTGATCACCGCGAACGCGGGCCATGCCCAGGGCCAGACGCTTGATCCCATAGAAGCTGCGCACAAACA
>JAGTVD010000311.1 GCA_018224505.1 Desulfatitalea sp.
GAGACCGCCGGCATCGGCCAGGGCGATTCGAGCATCGTCGACATCGTGGATCTCTCCGTCTATGTGATGACCAGCGAATTCGGGGCTGCCTCTCAGCTGGAGAAGATCGATATGCTCGATTTCGCCGACCTGGTGGTGATCAATAAGTTTGAGAAGCGGGGAGGCGAGGATGCGGTGCGTGATGTACGCAAGCAAGTACAGCGCAACCGGGTGGCCTTTGAGCAACCCCCCGAGAAAATGCCCGTTTTCGGCACCATCGCCGCCCGCTTCAACGACGATGGGGTTACCGCCCTCTATCACGCCCTGCTCGAAACCATCGCCGCCAAAACCGGCGTTCACTTCCAGTCCAGCCTGCCCAGGACCAAGGGGACCACCTCAAGCTCCAAGACCATCATCATCCCCCCCGAACGGACCCGCTATCTCTCGGAAATATCCCAGACCGTACGGCGGTACCACGAACAGACCGCACAGCAGACAGAGGCCCTGCGGCAGGTGTGGCACCTGGAAGAGGCGGCACGCACCGTGGACCAAAGCGCTCTGGAAGGAGACCGCAAAACCTTGGTCGACCGACTGAAAGCCGAGGCGGAACAAGCGCGCCAGGCAGTGGACCCGACCAACGCCAAACTGCTGGAAAGCTGGCCCGCCATCCGCGACACCTATCGGCAGGACGAGCTCGTTTACGCCGTGCGCGATGGCGAGGTGCGCACGCCCTTGTACGCCGAATCGCTGGCCCACAGCAAAATTCCCAAAATCGCCCTGCCTGATTTCGACGAACCGGGTACGCTGTTTCGTTGGCTGCGGCGCGAGAATCTGCCGGGATACTTCCCCTATACCGCGGGTGTCTTTCCCCTCAAGCGCACCGGTGAGGACCCCGCCCGCATGTTCGCCGGCGAAGGCGATCCGGCCCGCACAAACCGTCGTTTCAAAATGCTGTCGGCCGACAATGCGGCCAAGCGGCTCTCCACGGCCTTCGACTCGGTCACCCTCTACGGTTTCGATCCGGACCGCCGTCCCGACATCTACGGAAAAATCGGCAATGCCGGCGTGAGCATCTGCACCCTCGACGACGTCAAGGTGCTATATGGCGGATTTGACCTGTGCGCCCCCAACACCTCGGTCTCCATGACCATCAACGGACCAGCACCCATCATGCTGGCCATGTTTCTCAACACGGCCATCGACCAGCAGGTCGAGCGCTTCACCGCCGAACAGGGCCGTGCCCCCGACACCCAGGAGCACGCGGCCATCCGGGCCGAAGCCCTCTCCACCGTGCGCGGCACGGTGCAGGCGGACATTCTCAAGGAAGACCAGGGCCAGAACACCTGTATCTTCTCCATTGATTTCGCCCTGAAGATGATGGGCGACATTCAAGCCTACTTTGTCAAGAACCGGGTGCGCAACTTCTACAGCGTCTCCATCTCCGGCTATCACATCGCGGAAGCCGGCGCCAACCCGATATCGCAGCTGGCCTTCACGCTGGCCAACGGCTTCACCTACCTGGAGTACTACCTGTCTCGGGGTATGCCCATCGACACCTTTGGGCCCAACCTCTCCTTCTTCTTCTCCAACGGCATGGATCCCGAGTATACAGTGATCGGACGGGTGGCCCGACGCATCTGGGCCATTGCCCTGCGGGACCTGTACAGTGGCAGTGCCCGTTCCCAGATGCTCAAATACCACATCCAGACATCGGGCCGCTCTTTGCACAGCCAGGATATCCAGTTCAACGACATTCGCACCACCCTGCAGGCATTGTGCGCCATCTACGATAACTGCCAGAGCCTGCACACCAATGCCTTCGATGAGGCCATCACCACCCCCAGCGAGGAGTCCGTGCGCCGGGCACTGGCCATCCAACTCATTATCAACCGGGAGTGGGGCCTGGCCAAGAACGAAAACCCCCTTCAGGGCAGCTTCATCGTCGACCAGCTCACCGACCTGGTGGAAGAAGCGGTGCTGGCCGAATTCGATCGTATCACCACCCGCGGCGGGGTGTTGGGGGCCATGGAGACCGGATACCAACGCAGCAAAATCCAGGACGAGTCCATTTACTACGAAACCCTCAAGCATACCGGTGAACTTCCGATCATCGGAGTCAACACCTTTCGCGAGCCCAGTGCCGGCACCGATTTGGCACACGATGAGTTCAGTATCGAGCTGGCCCGTTCCACCCCCCAGGAGAAGGAATCCCAACTGCAACGCCTGGCTGATTTCCATCAACGCAATGCCGGCCATGCCTCCGAGGCCCTTTCGAAGCTGCAACGGGTCGCCCTGGAAAACGGCAATATCTTCGAAGCGCTCATGGAAACGGTACGCCACTGCAGTTTGGGCCAGATCACCCAGGCACTGTATGCAGTCGGGGGCAAGTATCGCCGCAATATGTAGTATCCGTGTTGTTGTCTCAAATTGAACATCCGCGGGGGGCGGAAGCTTGCACCGCCCCCTGCGGGAATTTTCAATAAATCTTTGGCTCGCTGTATATCGCCTTGCACCCGACGAATTTTGTTTGTGCGTTTCGATTCTCCACACCTTCGCCTCCAAAGCCCCATCATAAAATAAATGAAGTTTTTATAAAGCGTTGCATCCTCCCCCCCTTGAAAAATCCGGTTCGAGTTGATATTCACTTCCAGGTGATGCAAATCGCATTGTGATCGCCGAACCGCTTTAATGGGACTGGGGATAACGCTGTGTGGTGGGCGGGATGGACGGCACAACTGGTTTCTGCATGACTCCCGCCACAAGTTAGGCAACGAAGCGATTTTAATACCGTGGGGCTCACCAGCCATATGGAACGGTGAACACGTACTGATCCGCAATGGGCCGTGCGCTTTCTGCCATCGTATGACCCAGCACCTTCGGTCAGGCCCTTATTCAAAAACAACGCCCGCCGCAATTGTGTAACGCGGGCCATAGAATTTGGGTAACGTAGCGGATAGGTTCGGCCGATGCTTGTACGGCAAATGGATCGTAAATTGAGTGGTTTCAGGTATAATAATGTTTTATCTCGGGAAGTTATACATCCCCACAGGATCCGCACAAGATTCGGCGTGCATCTTGCATTTAGTTGCGCAGGAATCTGATTTCAATTGAGAAATAGAGGTGTTTCATGATGGATTTGGGCGCAATTGTGACGTACAGGGAGTTCAGTCGGCAATTGACCGGCTATTGCGGGATTGTGGAAGGCTTGGTCGAGGACAAGCCCGACACGGTGTTGGTGCGTTGGGTGGGGGATCCCAGCCACAGTGAAGAAAAAGTGGCGGATCTGGAAGTGCTATAGCTTCCCCCGGATAGGCGTCGCTCACCCCAACCCACCGTAGAGTGGACAATGTCAAAGCCTTTGCCATGCGTTGTTGCAGTCATTGCCCGGCCGATATATCACCGCATCCCGAAAAGGCAACAACACATAGCACATAAGATCCACACATTTTAATGTGCAAAAATAAAGAGGGGGTGGCCGCTATGTGCAGCCACCCCCTCTTTATTTTTGTGCATTATCGCAAAACTACCGCGCTACTCCTTCGGATGACACTCGTTGCATGTCGCCGGAGCGATGCGGGCGCTCTTTTCCTTGTTGTAATCACGATGGCACGCCACGCAGTTGGCGTGCATGGCATTGGCATGATAGGTCAGC
>JAGTVD010000312.1 GCA_018224505.1 Desulfatitalea sp.
TCGCCGCCGGCGAAGATGTCGGCGTCCTGGGTTTGCAAACTGACCGGGTCCACGTTCATGGTGCCCCAATCGGTGAGGGTGCAGGCGCACTCGTCGGTCAGACAGGCCCAGTCGCTCTCCTGGCCGATGGACGGCAACACCGCATCCACTTCGATGATGAACTCCGATCCGGCGACGGGCTCGGGCCTGCGGCGGCCGCTGGGGTCGGGCTCGCCCAGCTCCATCCGGATGCATTCGATCCCCGTGACCCGCCCGTTTTCAGCGATGACCCGCACCGGGTTGGTCAGGGTCCTGATCTCGATGCCTTCGTCGCGGCACTCGGCGATCTCGTCCGCGCTGGCGGGCATTTCCGCCTCGGAGCGGCGGTAGATGATAAACGGCTGCTTCGATCCTTTGCGCAGGGCCGTGCGCACGGCATCCATGGCCACATTGCCGCCGCCGATCACCGCCACCCGGTCGCCCAGGGGTACCGACTCACCCAGGTTGATGCGCCGCAGGTAGTCCATGCCCGGATAGACCCCTTCAAATTCCTCGCCTTCGATGCCCAGCACCTTGCACTCCTGGGAGCCGATGGCCATGAAGAAGGCCTTGTAGCCCTGCTCGCGCAGTTGGCCGATGGTCACGCTCTTGCCGATCTCCACGCCGGTTTTGAATTCAACGCCCAGATCGCGGATGGTCTGGATTTCGGCCGCGATCACATCGCGCGGCAGACGGTATTCGGGGATGCCCAGCACCAGCATGCCGCCGAGCACCTCGTGTTTTTCAAACACGGTGACGTCATAGCCCTCGATGGCCAGAAAGTAGGCGCAGCTCAAACCCGCCGGACCCGACCCGATCACGGCCACCTTCTGATTTTTAGAGGCCTTTTTCTCCGGCAGGTAGCGGGTTTCGGACTGCAGGTCGATGTCGGCCAGGTAGCGGTGCAGATGCATGATGTCCAGGGGCTGATCCACCTTGGCGCGGGTGCAGGCGCCTTCACAGGGGTGGTGGCACACCCGGCCGCACACCCCGGGAAAGGGGTGGGCTTCCTTGAACAAAGCGATGGCGTCCTGGTAGTTGCCCTGGTTCATCAGGGCGATCCAGCCCTGCACCGCCACATTGGCCGGGCAGGTGGCCTTGCACGGGGCGGTGCCCTTCTTCTCGATGGCAAAGGCCCCGGGCATGGCCTGGGGATAGAGTTTGTAGGCCGCCTTGCGGGCTTGCAGCCCCTCGTCGAAGCGGTTGGGTACTTCGATGGGGCACACCTTGGCGCACTCGCCGCAAGCGGTGCATTTCTCCATGTCCACAAAACGCGGCTGTTCGCGCACCCGCACGGTGAAATTACCCGGATCGCCGCTGATGGTGTCCACCGCGGTCATGGTGAGCATTTCGATGTTCAAGTGGCGGCCGGCCTCCACCAGCTTGGGGGAGATAATGCACATGGAACAGTCGTTGGTGGGAAAGGTTTTGTCCAGTTGGGCCATTTTGCCGCCGATGGCCGAGTCACGCTCGACCAGGTAGACCTTGAACCCTGATTCGGCCAGATCCAGGGATGCCTGGATGCCGGCGATGCCGCCACCGACCACCATCACCGCGCCGGTTGTGTCTTGTGTCATGGCTGATCCTCCTTATTCAGGCCGATATCCTTGAGGTCATCCCCCAGGTAGGTGCGCTCGTTCTCGCCCAGTACGCCCATGGCCAGGCACATGATGGTCCAGATGTGGACCACATTGTAGTGGCCGCCAAAGTGGTGGCCGATGTCTTCGATCTGGGCGTGGCAGTTGTGGCAGGGGGCAAACACATAGGTCGCGCGTGTCTCCTGGATCTGGTTGAATTTCACCTTGCCGTAGGCCCGCCGCTGATCGGTAAAGCCGGCCTGCAGGGCGCCGCCGCCGCCGCCGCAGCAGTAGTTGTTGATGCCGTTGGGCACCATGTCGATGAAGTTCTCCTCGCCCACGATGGTCCGGATAACGAAGCGCATGTCGTCGGCCATCTTCTGCCCCCATGTTTTGCGCACCATATTGCACGGATCCTGGGCCGTGAACTTGATCTTCAGATCTTTGTTCCAGTCGCTGTTGACCTTCAGCTTACCTTCCCTGATCCATTGGGCGTAGAGGGTGATGAGGGTGGTGAACTCGAACTTGTGATCGATTTTGAACTTTCGCAATCCTTCCAGGATTGCAAAGAATGAGTGCCCTCATTCCGTATTGACTACCACCGGACACTTGAGCGTGTTGTCGATGTGGTAGACAAACTCCTCCAGGATATAGCGCCAGCCTTCATCGTCGGCCAAAAAGAGACAGTAGTTTTCCCCGCCCCACATGACCGACGGATAGGTCCAGTCGGCGCCCACGGCATGCAGGATTTTCCACAACGGGGCCAGTTCGTCCGGTTCGGTGACCGGCTCGCGGGAGTTCTGGTTGATGGCATAGTAGGCGCCCGGACGATCCACGCTGACCTGCATATCCTTGAACCGCGGGTCGGTCATCTGAATCTCCTCGGCCACATCTTCCACCGTCCAGATGAAGTCCTCGGTGGGCACCCCCATGGCGTTGCCGGCCCGGATGTGCATGTCGCAGGACCCGAGGATTCCCTTGGGCCGCTTTTCCCGCGGCCAGCCGGCGCGCATGTTATAGACCAGCTTGGGGATGTCGACTTTCATGGGGCAGGCGTTGACGCAGCGCGTGCACATGGTGCACACCCAGGCCCATGGGGTTTTGGCGATCTCTTCGTCCAGACCGAGAACGACCATGCGCACCAGTTTGCGCGGATCCATCTCGAAGAGCTCCGAAGCCGGGCAGCCGGCGGTACAGGTACCACAGGTGAGGCACAAATCAAGATTGGCCGTCGGCACGCGGTCCAGGACCAGCGCCTTGAATTCAGGCTCCATATCATTGATCTCGATGGGCAGGGACATGGTGGGACCTCCATTCCAGATGAAGGGTTGGTTCGGTTGCCTTGCGCGGGAACGTGCCTGGCTTGAGGAAAGACGGCAGGGGATCACCGTCCAAGGTTAAGACAACCGGGAGTATTTTGGCGATTGCGCCAACGACCGGCCGGCGGCGGTCATCGGGGCAACGCGGGCATTCAATCAAACCTCCTCGATATTCGCTCGCAACCTGATGCGATGTAATTTGCCATCGGAACAGGCCAACAATCCGGGATACCGCCCTTGAATCATCGCAAATTGGCCGCATCCAGATAGGGTTGCAGTTTGTCCTCGCCACCCAGGGTGATGATATGCAGCCCCTGGCACACCTCTTTCAAACCTCGGGCCAGGTCACCGAACAGCTCGATACTGGCCCGCCGTTTGTCGGGGGCCTTGTCAAGTTTCTGGATCACCCAGTCGGGCACCAGCCCCGGCTTGAAGTGGCGATTGATAAAGCGCGCCATGGCGGCGTTGCGCAGCAAGAGCACTTCGGCGATCACCGGCACGCCCAGGGGCGCCACCTGGCGCATGAACTTCTCAAACTGCTCCAGGTCGAAGATCGGCGTGGTGAGAAAGAAACCGGCGCCCATCATTTTGAGGGACTCCATGCTGTACAGCCCCTGTTTGGGCAGCTTTTTGCCCCAGAGCGACTCGATACCCGATCCCATGGTGAAGTCGAAGGCTTGCCCCAGATCCGCCCCGTCGATACTGCGGCCATCGCGCAGATGCTGCAACACCGAACTGAGTTTGCCCGCATCCACATGGAAGAACATCTCCTCCTGCACGCTGTCCCCCGAGATCCGGTAGTCTTCGGTGAACACCAATAGATTTTCGATGCCCGACTGATGGGCCGTGGTCAAATCTTTCTGCAACTGAATCCGGTTTTTATCACGGGTGGTGGTTTGATAGATGGCGTTGAAACGGCTCTTCTGCAGCAACTCGCAGGTATGGATACTGTCTCCCACCACACCCTGCAAGTCCACGTCGGTCACCGAAACACCGTCCACCCGTCCCCGGATGCGTTTCAGGCGATCGACCAGTTGTTCCGGCGAGTCGTCGCCCAGGGGGGTCTGCACTTCGGACGTCACCACAAATTTTCTGTTGCCCAGAGCCTCCTTGAGATTCATGGCTGGCCTCCTTTTTTAATGGGTCCGCTTGGGTTGATCATTGCAGCTCCAGCAACCGGGCAACCTCTTCCTTGAGTTGGGGTAGCGGCAGCGGTTTGGAAAAGCACATATCCGCACCATGGGCCTTCATCTCCTTGAACTTCTCTTCGTCCAGGTAGGCCGACAGCACGATAATCTTGGTGTGTTTGGTGTCCGGGTTGGATTTGACTTTGCGGCACACCTCGTTGCCCTTGATGTCGGGCATCATGATGTCCAGGATCAGCAGGTCCGGCTTGAAATGGTTGACCTGCAAGCCGGCCTCGAAGCCATCGGCCGCGGATATCACCTCGTAATCAAACTCATCCTCCTCCAGCGACTGGACGATGGTCTCCACGATAATGGGATCGTCGTCCACCACCAGGATGCGCTTGTGCGCCTGCTGAGGCGCCGCGTCGGGAATGGGGATACCCTGACGCTTCATGAACGTCTCCAGATCCGCCCATTTGATCCGCCGATGGCCGCCGACCGTTTTGTACGCCTTGATATGCCCGGCCTCGATCCAGTTGATGATCGATTTGGAGGAGACCTGGCACAGCTGGCTGGCTTTGTAGACCGTCAAAGTATCTTCCATTAAAGCACCCCCCTTTTTTTGAGTGTCCTTGATCCCTTTAAAATCCAGTTCGAAATGAATGTCAAGAGAAATTTATATAAATAACGAAATACCTGAATCTAAACCGTTGCTCCGAAAGCGCCTATTACCCCCATGAAAAGTGCCTATAAAATGAAGCGATTCATCTTTATTATGTCATAAATTACTGTTTATTTTATGTTTTCAAGAATTACGAAAACAGCTCCTCTACATCTCGCAACCCATACCGGTCACCCCCTCGTTCGGTTCATTATATTCGTTTTATAGTTTTTATAGTATTTTCTGTTTTAAAAATTTAACGCAACCGTCACCGCGGTGCGATCACATGTGCAGATAGGAGATGGTTGTGGCA
>JAGTVD010000313.1 GCA_018224505.1 Desulfatitalea sp.
GGGGCAAGGGGAGCGCGTCTTTCGGGCGGACCAGATCCTCAAGTGGCTCTATCTGCGCCTGGCTGACGATTTCGGCCAAATGACCGATTTGAGCAAAAATTTCAGGGTCTTGCTGACAGACCACTTCACGATCGCACGCCTGACCGTGGACAAGGTGCGCACGTCCGCCGACGGGACGCGCAAGTTTCTCTTTCGGCTGGCCGATGGTGAAACCGTGGAGAGTGTTCTGATGCCTGAGCGCAATCACGATACCCTCTGCGTTTCCAGCCAGGTGGGGTGCGCCCTGGGATGCCGTTTTTGCCTGACCGGTCAGGGCGGTCTGGTGCGACACCTGACCGCAGCCGAGATCGTGGGTCAGGTGTGGGAGGTGCGCAAGCAAATGCCGGATCCGGCCCGGCTCACCAACCTGGTGTTCATGGGGATGGGCGAACCACTGGCCAATTACGACGCGCTGGTGCAAGCCATCACCGTTTTGACCAATAGCGACTGGGGCATGAAGTTCGCCTCGCGCCGCGTAACGGTCTCCACCGCCGGTCTGGTGCCCCGCATAGCGGACCTGGGCCGGGACACACATGTCAACCTGGCCGTCTCCCTCAACGAGGTGGACGATGCGGCCCGCAGCCGGCTGATGCCCATCAACCGAACCCACCCCCTGGCGCAGCTGCTGGAGGCATGCCGCCACTACCCCTTGCCCAAAGGACGCAAAATCACCTTCGAATACATTCTGTTCAAAGACCTCAACGACAGCCCGGACCACGCCCGCCGGCTCTGCCGCTTGCTGGGTCCCCTGAAGGCCAAGATCAATCTCATCCCCTTCAATCCCCACGCGGGCAGCCCCTTTGAAAGGCCTTCGGAGGCGAGCATTCAAGCCTTTCAGAATCTACTGATCGAGAAACATTTCACCAGTATGGTGCGCTACAGCAAAGGGCTGGATATCATGGCGGCGTGTGGGCAATTAAGCGTTGAGGAGGGCCGGAAAATCAGGTCTCGCGAACTTTGAGCAGGGCCCGGATTTCATCGGGGCCGGTGTCGTAGAGGCGGTCGAGGAAGGCGGTGAAGAAGGTGCCGGGTTTGTCGCTGGTGCGGATGGCCCGGTCACCGCACAGGGCGTAGAAGCCGAAGGCCGCGACGGTGGCGTCGAAGCACCCGGTGTTGCCGTCGGCCACTGCACAGAAGGCGCCGGTAACGGCACTCAGGCCGCAACCCACGCCTGTGACGCGGGTCATGAGCGGTTGGCCGTTGTCCACCCGGCAGACGCGGTGGCCGTCGGTGATGCAGTCCGCGGCCCCCGAAATGGCCACGATGCATCGGGCATCCCGGGCCAGCGCCTTGGCGGCGGCCACGCCGGCGTCGGAGAGATCCAGGCTGCTGTCCACGCCCTTGGTGCGCACGTCGGCGGATACGAGGGAAAGCACCTCCGAGGCGTTGCCGCGCAGGACCGTGATCCGGCAACGCGCCATGATGGTTCGCACGGCCCGGTTGCGCAGTTGGGTCGCACCCGCCCCCACCGGGTCCAGAATCACGGGTATCCTCAGGGCGTTGGCCTTTTTCCCGGCCAGGCACATGGCTTCCACCCAATCCTCCTGCAGGGTGCCGATATTGAGCACCAGGGCCCCGGCCAGGGAGACCATCTCCTCCACTTCCGCCCGACAATGGGCCATTACCGGCGATGCGCCGACGGCCAGCAGGATATTGGCGGTGGTCTCCATCACCACGAAGTTGGTGATGTTGTGGATCAGGGGCGCCTGGCGGCGGAGCCGGTCCAGCGCGGCAATGGTATAAGGCACCATATCCATTTTAACTAGTGCACCGCTTCGTTGAGCGCGAAAATCTGGGCGAAAATCTGGTCGTTGTCGAACCCTTTCAGACGAATGGCACCGCTGCGGCAGGAGGCCACGCACAGACCGCAGCCCTTGCACAACACGGGGTTGATTTTGGCCTTGCCGGTAAAGGGGCCTTTGTCGACAAAGGCGGGCGCCGAGTAAGGACAGATCGCCACGCACACGCCACAGGCACTGCAGTCGGCCGGGTTGGTCTCGGCCACGGTGCCCGCCATCCGGATGGTCTGCTTGGCCAGCAGCGTCACGGCCCGTGTGGCCGCGGCCTGGGCCTGGGTGATCGACTCATCCAGGGGTTTGGGGGCGTGGGCCAGTCCGCAGATAAACACACCGTCGGTGGCGCAATCCACCGGGCGCAGTTTGACGTGCGCCTCCATGAAAAAACCGTCGTCGTTGAGCGTCGCTTTGAACATCTGGGCCAGCGGGTTCTCTTGGGGCGGCACCATGGCGGTGGCCAGCACCAGCAGGTCCGGCCGCGCGATCAGCCGCCGGCGCAACGCCGTGTCGGTGAACAGCACCTCCAGATCCTTACCGTTGGGCCGGACCTCCAGGCCTGCCGCCTCGTCGTATTTGATGAACTGAACCCCATTCTGGCGGGCTTCGCGATAGAGATCTTCACGCAAACCGTAGCTGCGCATGTCGCGATAGACAATGATCACGTCCATCTCCGGACGCAACGCTTTAAGGGCCAGGGCGCTTTTAATGGAGTGGGTGCAGCACACCTTCGAGCAGTATGGGCGCGTCTCGTTCCGCGAGCCGACGCACTGGATGAAAAGGGCGCTCTTCAATTCGCCCAGGGAGGCGTCCGCCGCGATCAGCCGCTGGTCCAACTCCAGGGCGGTGAGCACCCGCGGGTCCTGGCCATAGGCATGGATGTCGGGCTTGAATTCCGATGCGCCCGAGGCGATGATGGCCACACCGTGCTCCAGCACCTCCTCTTCCCCTTTACGGGCGATGGTGGTCTTGAAATTGCCCACAAAGCCGTCCACATAAGCAATGCGGGCGTTCAAGCGCACCTCGATCCGCTCGTCGGCAGCGACCTCCTGGATCAACTGGTGCACATGGGTCTGGACATCGCCGCCCTCCCAAGTCTGGTGCAGGCTGAGGGCCTGGCCGCCCAGGCGGTCCGACTGCTCGACCAGGTAGCTGCTGTATCCCTGGGCCGACAGCGCCCGGGCAGCCGCCATGCCGGCCACGCCACCCCCGATGACCAGCGCCTGGGGATTGATGGACAGCTCGGGTTCGCCCA
>JAGTVD010000314.1 GCA_018224505.1 Desulfatitalea sp.
AGTTTGCAGGCCGATCCCGAGCAGGGGCCATGAAACGGTGGATTCTCCCTATTTTCTGCGCCCTGACCGGCCATGCGCTGCTGTTCACCTGCGATCCCGGATGGCAGCGGCCGGCGCTGCGCCTGCCTGCCAGCCGCAGCGTCTCCATTTCCCTGGTGACACCGCCGCCGCCTGCCAACCGGCCTTCGGTAGCGCCGCTGGCGGACAACCCGCCGGCGGCCGTGGCACCGTTGGCGACAGTGGCGCCTCCCCGCCCACCGGCCCCGGTACCGGCGGCCGAACCACCGCCGGCGGTCACCCCGACGCCCGATCCGCCTTCTTCACCCGAACCGCCGCTCCAAACACCTGCCGCTGCCGAAGCGGTCGGACCGGAGACGCCTGTGGACCCGGCGCCCCAAACCAACACCGCGCCGCCACCGGCCCCTTCGGAAACGGAACCGGCGGCCGTGCAGGCATCGGTACCGCTTTACCATCTCAATCCGGCCCCGGAATACCCTGCGTTGGCCCGGCGGCGTGCCTACCAGGGAACGGTATTGTTGGATGTGCGGGTGGATCGACAGGGCGGGGCCGCCGAGGTGCGGGTGGCCCAAAGCAGCGGCCACGTGGTACTCGATCGCAGCGCCGTGGCCGGCGTGCGCCGGTGGCGCTTCGAGCCGGCCCGGCGCCTGGGCCAACCTGTGGAGATGTGGGTCCAGGTGCCGGTACGGTTTGCCTTGGAATGAATCAGAAGCTGTAAGAAATGGTAAGGCCGGCGATCCATTCGGTATCGTGGCCGTAGATGCCGTTGGCGATGTCGGCATCGGGCAGGACGTCCTTGTCCAGGGTGTTGGTGTAGTGGACAGAGGCGCCCAGGCTCAGCGCATCGGAGACAGCATAGGAAAGTCCCATGTAAAGCCCATAGTCATAGAAGCCGCCATCGGTGGCGGCACCGCTGTACGCTTGGGCAAAATCCTTGCCGGCATAACCCGCCTTGCCTCCCACCTCGAGATCCAGCCCCGCCGCCAGCGCCATGGCATAGGCCAGGCTCACCTCGGTGTAGTAACTTTCCACCTCGTCCACATCGTAATAAAAGCTCCATCCGGCCGACAACCCGCCGATGATGGGCACCCCGATGCTGGCGAACAGTTCACGGGTACCGTCGCCGCCCGCTGGAAAGAGGTATTCGATGATACCGAAGCCGATCTCCAGGTTCTGGACATTGAAGGTATAGGATAAAGTCAGATCGACCTCCGAAAATTCGTTCTTCTCCAGGGTGTCGCTGTAGTCGTCCAGATCGAAATTGCCCCACACGTTGATGCCGAAACCACCGGCACTGACATCCAGGCTGGGCTGGGCCACCAGGCCGTCGTTGAAGGTGATGCCCCGCCACACATAAGCGGAATTGAAATCCAGTGTTGCCGTGGCCTCCGCCGCCCATGCCGAACCGCTTGCCAGAACGATCGCCGTTACCATCACAAGAATCATGCGTTTCATAGTCTGTTGTTCTCCCTTTGAACGATTTGGATAAATCCAGTTGATGATCCAGTTTCAAATCATAATGCCCCACGATCCCGGTGCCGTGTCGTCAACGCCGCACCTCCTTTCCAGCGACATCCGTGATCGACGGTTGACATGCCAGGTGCCAGCGTATCAAAGCAGCTTGCGTGCCAAGGATGAAAGCACTGGGAAAGATTTGGATTTTTCCCTCAAATTCAATATGTTAAAAATGAAAAAAGCGGCGGCAGGAAAAGAAATATGAGGAAATAAAAATACCTATTTGTCTGTTTACAAGTATTATTCTACATTATTGTACTATTAACCCTGTTGGGTCCAGCGCGTGGGAAGGAAGGTGCCATTGGGCAGTCCCATCTGCACCATAGCAGGGGCATGGCGTGCATTCTTGATGGAAATGTCGGTAGGAATAGCCGTGCGGCTGGTCATGGGGATGTACCCCGGTGTGCCCGGATAGGCGGTGGGCGCTGCACGCTAAGGTGTTTTTTGACATTGCCCCTGGTGCTTTTGTAATTTTCGTCACCATATTAACACAAAGGATATCCATCACATGCACACACCCGCGCCCTCAAACCGCACGCCCTTGCGCATCGCCCATCGCGGCGCCCGGGACGAAGCGCCGGAGAACACCCATTCGGCCTTCGAGCGCGCCCTGGACTATCCCATCGACGGCATTGAACTGGATGTTCAGATGAGCGCCGATGGTGTCTCGGTGATCTACCACGACGCTACCCTTTGGCGGGTGGCCCGCCGGCGATGGCGCGTGGCCGACCGAACCCGCGCCCAGTTGGCCCAACTCGATTGGGGTTCCTGGTTTCACCGCGATTTCAGTGGCGAACCCCTGCCGACCCTGGCACGCACGCTGGAACGGTTCGGCGGTCGCACCCGACTGTTGCTGGAGATCAAAACCGTGGCGGCCGATCACGCCTCCGGCCATGCCGAACGGATGGTCCGCGGCGTTCTGGGGTTGCTGGAGGATACGCGCCACACCATTTTCCCCGAACACATCTTCATCCTCTCCTTCGACGACCAGGCCCTGCGGTTGGCCCACCGGCTGGCCCCCCAATGGCAATACGTACTCAATGCGCCCCAGCGTCAACCGAACCTTGCCATGACCATGGCCGCCCCGCAGATCAATGCGCTACATGCCCTGTGCGTGGACATCCGCTATCTGTCGGATCCGTTGGCACGGTGGGTCAAGGAGCAGGGGCTGCGTCTTTTCACCTACACGTGCAACAACCCGCGTCAAGTGCGTAAGGCATTGCGCCTGGGGGTGGACGCCCTGATGACCGACCGTCCGGGGTGGCTTACACGCCACATGGAAGACACGGGCAATGGTCCGGCGCGGGGAAGAGAAAGTGGACATCGGGCTGGCGGAGATCCGTCGGAGGGGGAATATCAGGCGTGATATCTCAATCGACCGCGTGGGCATAAAGGTGGCCCAACTCCGGAAAAATCAAGGCCTTGCAAGCCAGTTGAACCGCCTTCAGGCTGCCCGGCAGGCAGAACACCAGGCAGCGGTCGATCACCCCGGCCGTGGCCCGGGAGAGGATGGCGGCTGAATCAACCTGCTCGTAGCTGATCTGGGCGAATATCGGCCCGAATGCGGTAAGAGTCTTTGCAAAAAGCGGCGCCAACGCCTCGATGGTCAGATCCTTGGGCGTGATGCCGGTCCCGCCGGTGACAATCACCGCTTCGGGGGGGGGCGACTGGGTCAGCATATCGGTCACCGCCCGGCGGATGATATTGAGATCGTCGGTCACCATCTGGTGATTGACCACCTGATGGCCTTCGCGGCCGGCCCGGCGGGCGATCCAGTTGCCGCTCTCATCGTGCTCCAAGGTTCGGCTGGAGGAAACGCTCAGTACGGCCACCCGGAGCGATTCGGGGGCTCTGGCGCGGTGTTCTTTATGTCCCATGGGTTTTCCCCCTATTCCGTGGATAGCACGACCCGGTCTTCACCGTCGCTCTCCACGAGCAGCACATTGATCATGTCCTGGCGCCGGGTGGGGACGCATTGGCCGGTATAGTTGCTCTGGATGGGCAGTTCACGATGGCCCCGGTCGATGAGTACCGCCAACTCGATCCGCCCCGGGCGCCCGAAATCCACCAGGGCATCCATGGCCGCCCGGATGGTGCGGCCGGTGAAGAGCACGTCGTCCACCAGGATAATCTGTTTGCCATCCACCATGAAGGGAATATCCGTGGTTTTGACCACCGGTTGGGCGTTGAGCTGGGTCCAGTCATCCCGATAGAGGGTGATGTCCATTTCTCCCACGGGCAGGAAGTCTCCGGCGAAGGTTTGAATATTTTCCCGCAGCCGCCGCGCCAGATAAACCCCCCGGGTATGAATGCCGATCAGGGCCACTTCGTGGGTCGCTTTGTGGGCTTCCAGAATTTCGAAGGCCATCCGCTTGAGAATGCGATCGATCTCGACGGCATCCAGGATGTGTCGCGTGTCGCTCATGGCTTCCATCCGCTTCAGGGGGGGTTATATCGTCCCGGCTGCGCCTTGCCGTTATGGTCGCAAACAGGCAGCCGACTTTCGCATATGGTTTCAGTCATATAACAGGGGGCGGGAGGATGGCAACAGATAAAAGGGGTGGAGCGGGCAGGGCGATCGCATGTACCCTAAAGAGATGGCGCGGCGTGCCGCTGTTACTGTGGTTATCGAGCCGGTGCTCCCGGTTGCGGGGGTGGGGCGCTGCGCGCAAGGGGGTTCAAGTGGCGCTAAGGGGTGTGCTCCGGGTAGGCCCGCAAACTCACTGCGTTCAGACAGTGCGGGCCGAACAACCCTGCGCACACCCCCAACCCCATTGCGGATACAGCGCCCCACCCCCGCTACCGAGAGCACCTCCCACCGTGCAAAAAAGGTGACGGATCAGCTGCCCAGTAAACGTATCATGCATGAATTTACATGCGATCGCGATAGACGGAGCGGGGACCCGCCATTGACCCGGCGGTTGTGTTGCCATAGGATGGCGCCATGCCAACTGCCATCTCTCCCACCGCCTATGTACCCACCACGCCGGAAGAGGTCCGAAATTGGGGATGGTCGGACCTGGATGTGATCCTGGTCACCGGGGACACTTACATCGACGCGCCTCAGATCGGAGCGGCAGTGATCGCCCGGGTGCTGCTGGCGGCCGGTTTCCGGGTAGGCATCATCGCCCAGCCGGATGTTGTCGATGGCCGGGACATCACGCGCCTGGGCGAGCCGGTACTCTTCTGGGGCGTCACCGGCGGCAGCGTTGATTCCATGGTGGCCAACTACACCGCCGCCGGACGCCGGCGCCGCAGCGACGACCTGACCCCCGGTGGCCGCAACACGCGGCGGCCCGACCGGGCGGTGCTGGTCTACAGCCATTTGATCCGGCGCCATTTCAAAAAGACCCGGCCCATCGTGCTGGGGGGCATCGAAGCCAGCCTGCGGCGCATCTCCCACTACGATGCCTGGAACGACGCGGTGCGCCGGTCGGTGCTGTTTGACGCCAAGGCGGACTTTCTGCTCTACGGCATGGCCGATGAAACGGTGGTGGCGCTGGCCACGAAGTTGCAGGCTGGACAGCCGCCGCACACCTTGCGCGGCCTGTGCTACATCAGCCCCCAACCGCCGCCCGTGGACGTGGAACACTGGCCCGGGCCCGATGTGACCCTGCCGTCCCATGCAACGGTGGACACGGACCCACAGGCCTTCGCCCGGATGTTCGCCCTCTTTTATGCGAATGCCGACCCCTGGCGCGGCCGGCGGTTGATCCAGCAGCAGGACACCCGCTACCTGGTCCAGAACCCACCTGCCCCGCCGCCGTCCCCCGCGGTGCTGGATGCCGTCCACGAGCTGCCTTACGCCCGCGCACTGCACCCGTTCTACGCCGCAGACGGTCCGGTGGCGGCCCTGGAAACCATCCGCTTCTCCCTGACCACCCACCGGGGCTGCTTCGGCGAGTGCCGTTTCTGCGCCATCGCCGTGCACCAGGGCCGGCAGGTG
>JAGTVD010000315.1 GCA_018224505.1 Desulfatitalea sp.
GGAGGCCACCACCGATGACCGCACCAGCTGGCCATCGGCCACAACCGCCGCGGCCGTCTCGTCACACGAAGATTCGATTCCCAAAACAATCATGCATCACCACCCATCATCCGCAAACCCCTGCACTCATGACAGATCAACACCCTTACCAACCAAACAACCGAATAACCGCGCAACCGTACAACCGAACAACCCCCGCCAAAAAAACAGGCCGGACCGGGCGACGCCCGAACCAGCCTGGAGTATCTTCAACCCATCGGACTTAAGGTTCGCTCAAAAATAAGTTCGCCTTTTTTGCAGGCTTTTAAGGCTTGATTTCACTTTTCGGTTGCGCCGGACCGGCACTACTGGTGCGCGGTGCTCATGACCGACAGGGCGGCGCCTTGCGTGTTCCCTGCCCCACCCATTCAAAAAAGCGCCGGATGATATTGAAAAGTCCCCTCATACGCAATCACTTTCTGTCCGCTATTCCCACCGGCAGCGCACGTCGTCCGATCCCTGGCGCTCTACGATCTCGCCGATGACAAAGGCTTTTTCCTTCATTGCCGCCAGCCGGGCCAGCACGTCCTGCACCGCCGTTTCCGGCACCACCGCCACCATGCCGATGCCATTGTTGAACACCCGCATCATCTCCTGCTCTTCCACCCGGCCGGCCTCCTGGAGAAATGAAAAGATGGGCGGGATTTCCCAACTTCCGCGCCGGAAGGCAAGGCCGCAGGCCTGTGGAATGATGCGCAGGGTGTTGTTGATAATGCCGCCGCCGGTGATGTGGGCCAGACCGCGTATGGGCAATCCGCGAATCAGGTTCTGAACGGTTTCAGAATAGATCCGGGTAGGGGTCAGCAGCTCCTCGCCCAGTGTCTTGCCCAGGGCGGGAACATGGGATTGGATATCCATCTTGAGGAGATCGAAGCAGATCTTGCGCACCAGTGAATAGCCGTTGCTGTGCAACCCGCTGGCGGCGATGCCGATCAGTTGATGACCCACCTGGATTTCCGAGCCGTCCACGATTTTGCCGTTGTCCACAATGCCCACCGCAAAACCGGCCAGGTCGTATTCGTTCTGCGGATAAAAGCCCGGCATCTCGGCCGTCTCACCGCCGATCAAGGCGCAGCGCGCCTCCTGGCACCCCTTGCCGACCCCGGTGATGATCTGCTTGACCCGATCGTCGTCAATCTTGCCCGTAGCCAGGTAATCAAGGAAGAACAAAGGCTTGGCCCCCTGCACCGCGACGTCGTTGACGCACATGGCCACGAGGTCGATCCCCACCGTGTCGTGCTTGTCCATCATGAAGGCGATCTTCAGCTTGGTGCCTACCCCGTCGGTGGAACTGACCAGCACGGGATTCTCCATGTTGGCCACGTTCAGGGAAAAAAGGCCGCCGAAGCCGCCGATCTCACCCATCACGCCCGGCACGCGGGTCTTCTGGGCGATGGATTTTATGGCATGCACCAACTCATCGGCCTTGTCGATATCCACGCCGGCATCACTGTATGTCAACGGTTTGTCCATTCACCTGCTCCCGGTTAAATCAATATAAAATCACTTGCATGGATAGTCTGAAGGGCCTGAAAAGTCAAAACAAAATTTTTATTGACTTTGTCCGGCCGAACATACGAAATTGCCGGGATATGACAAACGATCAAGGAGGGTGGGCATGCAACCTGTAAATCTGGGCCTGATCGGCTGTGGCACGGTGGGCACCGGCGTGGCCCGGCTGCTGCTGGAACGACGGCAGTTGCTGGTCGAGCGTACCGGCATACCGCTGGTGCTCAAATATGTCGCCGACCTGGACCATCAGACCGACCGCGGCATCACCTTCCCCCCCGGCGTCTTCATTGACGATGCCTGGACCGTCGTCAACGACCCGGCGGTGGACATTGTGATCGAGATGATCGGCGGCACGGGAATCGCCCGGGAGTTGATCATGGCCGCCATCGCCAATGGCAAGCAGGTGGTCACGGCCAACAAGGCATTGCTGGCCAGCCAAGGCAATGCACTGATGCAGTCCGCCGCCGCCGCGGGGGTGGATTTGGCCTATGAGGCCAGCGTGGGCGGCTGCATGCCCATCGTCAAATCGCTGCGCGAAGCCCTGGTGGCCAACGACATCCATGCCATGGTGGGCATTCTCAACGGCACCTGCAACTACATTCTCAGCCAAATCACGGAATCGGGCCTTCCCTTTGACACCGCTTTGTCCCAGGCCCAGGCCAACGGCTATGCCGAAGCCGATCCCACGCTGGACATCGAGGGCATCGACACCGCCCACAAGCTGGCCATCCTGACCGCCCTGGCCTTCGGCATGCGGATCAACCTCGACGATATCTATATTGAAGGCATCACCGCCATCACTCCCCTGGACATTCAGTTCGCCAGGGATTTCGGGTACCGCATCAAACTGCTGGCCATCTGTAAAAACCATGGCGCCAGTGTGGAGGCCCGCGTACACCCGGCCATGATCCCCGAAAAAAATATTCTGTCGCACGTCTCCGGGTCTCTCAACGCCATCACCGTCAGCGGCCATGCCGCCCAGGACCTGTTCCTGTCCGGAAGAGGCGCGGGCATGCTGCCCACCGCCAGCGCGGTGCTCAGCGATATCGTGGACCTGGCGCGCAACCTGCGCTGCGGCGGCACCGGCCGGGTCCCCTTGATGGGCTACCAGCCGGACCGGATCAAACCGCTGCCGGTCTTGCCCATGAGCGAAATCGTGTCCCACTACTACATCCGCTTCGCCGTGCAAGACCGCCCCGGCGTTCTGGCCGCCATCGCCGGCATTCTCGGAGACAACGCCATCAGCATCCAGTCGGTGCAGCAAAAAGATCGCAAAACCAATGGCTGGGTGCCCATTGTGATGCTCACCCACCATGCCAAGGAGGCCTATATCCAGAAGGCCTTGAAGGAGATCGGCGCCCTGGAGGTGGTGGGCCCGGCCCCGATGCTCATCCGCATCGAAGACGACAACGCCCAGGATTAAGAAACAGAGGCCCCATGCATATCGTTTGTACCGACCTTGAAGGCGTATTGGTTCCGGAGATCTGGATCCACGTGGCTCAGAAAACAGGCATCGAAGAGCTGCGCTTGACCACCCGCGACATCGCCGATTACGATGTCCTCATGCGCAAGCGCCTGGGACTGCTCGACGCCCACGGCCTGAAGCTCAAAGACATCACCGATGTGATCACCCACATGGACCCGCTGGAGGGCGCCGTTGGGTTTCTCGACTGGCTGCGGGCCACCACCCAGGTGATCATCGTCTCGGACACCTACGTGGAGTTTGCCAAACCATTGATGGCCAAATTGGGCTGGCCGACCCTGTTTTGCAACTCCCTGCAAATCGATGCCGCCGGCCGCATCGCCGACTACCACCTGCGCCAACCCGACGGTAAGCGCCACGTGGTCCTGGCGTTGCAGAAGCTCAATTTCGACGTCATTGCCATGGGCGACTCCTACAACGACATCAGCATGCTCAAAACCGCCCAACACGGCCTGTTGTTTCGCCCCCCGGACGCCATCCTGGCCGAATATCCCCAGTTCAAAGTGGCCTACGATTACGCCACCGTGCGACGGGAAATGGCACCGCTGCTGGAGTAAACCGCCATGCTCAGCCACCGAACGACCTACCGTGTCATCTACGGTGACACCGACACCATGGGCATCGCCTATTACGCCAACTATTTGCGTTGGTTCGAAATCGGCCGTACGGAACTCCTCCGCGCCTGGGGCCTCGCCTACCGGGAGATCGAAGCCCGCGGCGTCCTGCTTCCCGTGTCAGAGGCCTTCTGCAAATACATGACCCCGGCCAAGTATGACGACGTGCTGACCATCGAAGCCGCCCTGGACCCGGAAATAAAAGCCGGCCTGAAAATCGACTACCGCATCACCAGCGCCGACGGCCAAACCGTGCACGCCGTGGGGCACACCCGTCACGCCTTCCTGAACACCGAAGGGCGTGTCATCCGCCCCCCGCAGTTCATGCGCGACCTCATCCGGCGCCAGGGCGATCCGCCGGATGCTTGAGATTCAGACCAGCCCCCGGGGGGTCACCTTCTTCGTGCAAGTCCAGCCCCGGGCTTCCCGGGCCACCATCGTCGGCCCCCACCAGAACAGTCTCAAAATCAAACTGACCGCCCCACCCGTCGGCGGCGCGGCCAACCAGCAATGTATCGCGCTGCTGGCCAAGGCCCTGGCCCGCCCCAAATCCACCATCACCATCACCAGCGGACAAACCACTCGCCGCAAGCAGGTCTGTCTCGGCCCCAAAACCGCCGCCCCCATGGATCCTGCCGAAGCGGCAACCTTGAAAATGAAACTGCAGCAGCTGGCCGAAGAGATCAGCCCGGACGGCAAGCCGCTCCCATAGCCGCCCATACTCAAGACCCAAAAATGAGGACACCTGTTTTGGGCAATTCGTGTTGAACTGTCTCAAACCACCGAGCAGGGAAGACTGACGTCATTTTGGGGAAAGAACGCAATGCAGCGAGAATTGCTGCCCGCCTGAAAAAGCCCTTGACTCCAACAACCAAAGTGGCTATATATGCGAATTCAAACTTGCTGCGGGGTGGAGCAGTCTGGTAGCTCGTCGGGCTCATAACCCGAAGGTCACAGGTTCAAATCCTGTCCCCGCTACCAAAACAAAAGAAAAAGGGGTTGCGACAGTTTGGTCGCGGCCCCTTTGAGTTTTTAGTCCATGCGAGGATTGGTTACCCCAAAGTTGCAACATTGGGGGTTACTGTTCGAAAACGGGTATCCAACACCACATTAATTGCAAAATCTGCGCATCTGTGTATATATAACCCCCCAGTTCAGGCTCTGGATCCTGTTCATTTCGGACATGGGTCGGATACACTTAGGATTGCCGGTCAATGTTAACCACAAGATCGATGGTTTCCAATATGGCGCCAACACTGTTGGGCTTGCCGTTTGCGGCATGTGGCTCCCCTCCCTGCCCCACCCCTTGCGCCAAGGTGTTCCCAATTGGTCGAGTGAATCCACAGTCCCCTTCCGGGCGGCACGATGAATGCATCCGGGGACCACGTATCCACCTGTTCGCTGCGCCGCTACCAACGACCTTGCTACCCTCTAAACCATAACGATGGTGATGATGCCCTTGGGTTCCTTACTAAAAAAAGCTTGGTTTCTGGTTTGGGTGTGGCCCGTGCTCTTTGGCTGTGTCGCGGGTGGCGTGATGGTCCGGAAAGATGACCTGTCCGACCTCCAGGTCCGGTTGGATGCCGTTGAAGCGCAATTGGCAGCGCAAACCGCCGCCCACGCCAGTTACTTGGAACAGTTATTGGACAGCACTGAACGACTGGATCTGGCGCTCGACCAACAACACCGATTACTGCTACTGGACATCGAGCAGAACACCCGAGCTTTCGAATACCTCGAAGAGTACCTGCGACAGATCCACAATGAAACCCGCAGCCGGTTGGCAGCCCTTCGCACAAGCACCGATGCAGAGCCTGACATGCAAACCGGGTTGCAGGTAGCTGGCACGGACAAGCTTCTGGTGGGCGAAATCGAAAAGGTCCGGCTCACGCCGCCCGGACGGATGTTCCATGCCCGCATTGATACCGGGGCCACCACCTCCTCTCTGGATGCAAGAGACATCGCTAGATTCGAAAGGGATGGAAGGGCCTGGGTACGTTTTAAAATCAAGGATCCGGACAGTGACACCCTCTACGAGCTCGAAAAGCCGGTGGTCCGCCGGGTCCGCATCGTGCAGTCGGGCAATGCCGAACCCGACCGGCGGCCGGTGGTGAAACTGCAGATACAACTGGGCCGTCTGACCCTGAGCGAAGAGTTCACCCTTGTGGACCGTACCCATTTGGACTACCAAGTGCTGATCGGACGCAATATCCTTCGGGACCTGCTGGTGGTGGATGTGGCACGCAAGTTCATCGTGCCCCCCTTGGCCGAACCGGAGACCAAGGGGAACGGCAAACCATGAAGATCAAGCCTTTCTACCTGGTGGTGGCCATCCTGATCTTATCGGGGCTGGCCTTGGCCTGGGTGCGGCACACCCACTTGCACATTCCCTTCTGGCCGGGCCAGACCAAGCCGGTTTGGCTGATTGAGGCCAGAATCGACTTTGTGGCCCAAGGTAAGCCGGTGATGGTCAGCCTTGACCTGCCCGAGGATCCGCCCGGTTTCCGCCAGGTCTCCGAACAGGCCGCATCGCCCGGATATGGCTTTGCCACCGTCGATGCACCTGGCGGCCGACGCGGGGAGTGGACCCGACGCCATGCCGCCGGCGGGCAGACCCTCTATTACAAAGTGCAGATGGTGCCCGACCCCACCGGCGGCATGAATCACGTACCGGCATCCCCGCCTGAAGCGGCAGCGATCTACTGGGACGAACTCCAATTCACCGCCGCACAGCAGTTGCTGGACCAGGCCCATGATCGATCCTCCACCCCCATCAGTTTCGCCCGCGAATTGATCCGCCAACTCGGGGCATCGGATCCGGACCAGAATGCTTCCTTGCTGTTGACCGATTATCCCCTGCCCACCTTGCTCATGCGGTTGCTCAACCATGCCGGCATTCCGGCACGCCTTTCCCTGGGCCTGGAGCTGGAGGATGCCCGCCGCTACCAGCCATTGAAACCGGTTTTGGAAATTTTCGATGCCCCGCATTGGGTGCCCATCGATCACCGGACCGGCGTTCACGGCCTGCCGGACAACCTGCTGCTGTGGCACCGCGGGGGCCACTCCATGATGGATGTAACCGGTGGCAGCCGATCCGAAATCCGCTTTTCCATGATACGACAGACCATGCCGGCCATGGACCTGGCCCGCCTGCAATTCGATGAGGGCGGATTGTCCCGCATGAGCCTCTACCATCTGCCCATTGAGGAGCAGAGCGTATTCAAACTGCTGCTTTTACTGCCGGTGGGGGCTCTGGTGGTCACTTTCATGCGACTGATCGTCGGCGTGCGCACGGCCGGCACATTCATGCCGATACTCATCGCCCTGGCCTTTTTGCAAACATCCCTGATCCGCGGCCTGATCGCCTTTGTGGGCATCGTCTCCATGGGGTTGGTGCTGCGCGGTTATTTGTCCCGGCTCAACCTGCTGATGGTGGCCAGGATATCCACGCTGATCGTCCTGGTGATCTTTCTGACCTCCATGGTCAGTGTCCTCGGATATGAACTCGGTTTCAATGTCGGCTTGACCGTCACTTTTTTCCCCATGGTGATTATTGCCTGGACCATCGAACGCATGAGTATTCTGTGGGAGGAAGAGGGCAGCCGGGAGGTTCTGGCCCAGGGTTTCGGCAGTCTTTCGGTCGCCCTTGTGGCTTACCTTTTTATGCGTACCGGCGTTGTCGGCCATCTCACTTTCAACTTTCCGGAAGTCCACCTGGTGCTCCTGGCGCTCATTTTAGTGATCGGCCAGTATACCGGATACAAACTGACCGAACTCAAGCGGTTCGGGGTGATGGAAGGCCGGAAATAGCATGTGGCGTCTCCCCTCTGACCTGAAGCGCCAGGGCATCCTGGGCATGAACCGGCGCAATGTGGCCTACATCAGCCGCTACAACTCCCGCGCCAAATATCCGCTTGTGGACAACAAATTGAAAACCAAGCTGCTGGCAGAGAAGTTTCACCTCGCAACGCCGCGCTTGAGGGGGGTGATTGGCTATCAGTATGAAATCGCCTCGTTCCAGAAAACGGTGGAACAGTTGGACGGCTTCGCCATCAAACCCGCCAAGGGCGCCGGCGGCAAAGGCATCCTGGTGGTCACCGACCGGCAGGGGGATCGGTTTGTCAAAGCCTCGGGCGACACCATCGACACGCACCACATCAAAAGGCACCTGTCCAATATCCTTTCCGGCCTCTACTCTCTGGCCGGGGCCCCCGATGTGGCCATCATCGAAGATTTGATCCGACCGATCGAGATGTTCGAAGCCCTTTCCTATGAAGGCGTACCCGATATCCGTATCATTGTGTTCCGGGGATACCCGGTAATGGCCATGCTGCGGCTCTCCACGCAAGCCTCCGACGGCAAGGCGAACCTGCACAAAGGGGCTGTGGGCGTGGGATTGGATATTGCCACCGGGCACTCTCTGCATGCGGTGCAATATGCGAAACGGGTCACCCATCATCCGGACACCAATACCCCCCTGGATACCATCGCCATCCCGGACTGGCGCACCCTGCTGGTGCTGGCAGCGAGCAACTTCGAACTGACCGGGCTCGGCTATATCGGCGCGGACCTGGTTGTGGACCGCGACCGGGGCCCGATGCTGCTGGAATTGAACGCACGCCCGGGGCTCTCGATCCAGGTGGCCAACGGCGCGGGTTTACTGCCACGGCTGCAAATCATCGAGCAACTGGATCCGGATTTTTCCCCCAGCGCGGAAGAACGGGTGGATTTTTCCATGGCCACGTTTGGCACCGAATTGCATTGAGCACCCAAAAGCCGGTTATGCCAGCAACGCGTCATCCCAACCGCCCCCGCGGGCAAGGATTACGTTGAAGCCGAGCAAAGTTGTTGCAGGAAATGCCAAATGCCAGAATCCCAACCTAAAATGGCGCTATGCCAAAACAAAGTTCGTGATTATCGAACTTATTAACCCACCTCGTATCCTAATAACTATCAGTATTAATTTGATTTTTAATTACACCTCGTTTGCCCATTGACACCGGCAAGATGTTCTGCGCATATGATTGATGAATTGCTTTCAGGATCTGAAGCTCTGAGAACAGGCCGAAAGCACCGGATATCCCCGTCGATCCCATTGCACGCATCCCTTCCCGGGGCACGGTGCACTTCATCGCGGGCACGCAGGGCGCGGATTGATGTGTCCTGCTGTTTATGAATCCAGTTGCGTCATCCCAACACCCACCCTTATGCGGAGGAATCCATGAAATTCAAAATCGTTGCGCTTTTCGGAATTTGCGTATTGGCCCTTGGGCTGATCGTCGTAATGGATGCCAGCCAGGCCCAGGCCAAGGATGTGGTCACCTGGCGTTTGCCGATGCACCACACCACCATCTCTTCGCCGGTCTATGAACACAGCATCATGCGGATTATCAACCTGGTCAAGGAACGCAGCGAGGGACGCTTTATCATAGAGCCCTACCTGTCCGGCACCCTGATTCCCGGCACCGAAATCTTCAACTCGGTTAAACGCGGAATGGTCCCCATCGGCCACACCACACCGGCATATGACATGGCCCAGGTGCCCATCTTCAACATCGTAGCCGGCCTGCCGATGAATTTCGGAGACGTGTGGGAAGCGGCCTATTTCTTCCAATGGCTGGGTTTCGAGCAGATGGTCAGGGAGGAAGTACTGCAAAAACACGGCATGCTATACTACTCCGACCGGGTCTACACCACCGAGCTCTCGTTAAAGAAGCCGGTAGGATCTATCGATGATTTCAAGGGACTGAAGTTGCGCTCATCGGGCATCCTGCAGAAATACCTGACCTCCATCGGCGCAGCCGCCTCGATGATTCCCGGCGGCGATATCTACGCGGCACTTGCATCGGGCATGATGGATGGCGCCCATTGGGGTGCCGTGCAGGGCAGCTATGCCATGAAGTTCTATGAGGTGAACAAGTACCATCTACGCCCCGCCCTGAACGTGGCCGCCACCGATATCTGGCTGATCAACAAGCGCGCCTTTGACAGCCTGCCCGAGGATCTGCAGGATATTCTGCATACCACATTGCAAGAGCACTTCTGGCCACGCACCAACCAATACATGTACCAGGAAGAGATCATGCTGCAAAAAGCCATTAAGGAAAACGGCGTGACCTTGCTGACCATGCCGCCGGAAGAGTTCAACAAAATGCAGGTGGCGGCTATGAAAATCTGGGACGAGGTCGCGGCCATCTCCCCTGAATGCGCCAAGGCGGTGGAAATGCTCAAGGATTTCAACCGCAGCATGGGCCGTATGCAATAGCGCGCTGGAAACCCTCTACGGCGCCGTACCCGGCCGCAGCAAAAAAGCGATCACCATACCAACAATGATCAGAAACAGGCTGATGGCGTATGGCACAGTGTATTGGCCGGTGGCATCGTAGAGGGCGCCGGCCAGGTTGGGACTCATGGCGCTGACCACGGTAACAACGGGTGTCGTCCAGCCGATGATACGGACATAGTGCGTGCGGCCGAAGAAGGCCCCGAGGATATTGGGCATCAGTACGATCATGCCCCCGAAACCAATACCGGTCAGCGCCGAGTACAGATAGATGGCGTATATCCCCCCGGCATGCAGCAGGCTCACAATACCCGCGCCCATGCAGCCCAGGAAGAAGAGCGCCATGTGCCGGCCTTCGAATCGCATGCCGAGCAGACCACTCAGCAAACGGCCGAAAATGCTGAATCCCAGCATCATGCCCAGGGCCGTGGCCGAGGCCATGGGCGAAAACCCCAAGTCTTGCAGATAAGCAACCTGGTGGGTGCTGAGCATGTTGAGCACGAACAGGATGATGGCGAAAATGCCAATGATCATCCACAGGGCCGGCGAACGCAGGGCCTCTCCCAACTGCCAGTCCCGCGCGGTCTGATACACCCGCACCGGCGGCACGGATGATCCCGGGTGTACGTGGGCCCCTGCCTCCACCCCATCCGGTACCTGGCCGATGTCTTCCGGTCGTCCCCGAATGATCAAGCCGCCCATCACCACGCAAAGCAGCAGATGGATCACCGCCAATCCGATCCATGCCCAGCGCCACCCGTAGCTGATGATCAATGCACTGATCACCGGCGGCATAAGGAAACCGCCGATGCCACCGGAGGTGAACAGCAGGCCCATGGCCAGCGAGCGTTTGCGGATAAACCAGTTGTTGATGACGGTGGTGATCGGGATAAATTCGCCGAATGCGATGCCGATGCCGGCCAGGGTGCCGAAAAAGAGGTAGATATGCCAGATGGCGGTCACCTGGGACATTCCGAGAAGTCCTATTACCACAATGATATTGCAGGCGATGATGTTCTTGCGCGCACCGAACCGGTCGATGGTCATACCGGCCAACGGCCCGAGCAGTCCTCCTATGATGAAGAATAGCGCATAAGGCCCGGACAGTGCCGATCGGCTCCAGGCATAGGTCTCCCCCATGGCCGGCAGGAATACACCGTAAGCGTAGGTCGCCGTGCCACACAGACTTCCGTAGACCAGCATCAAGCCCAGCAGATTGACCCATCCGTAGAAACGCGTCCGCTTCAAATACACCGCTGCCTCCACCCGAATTCCGTCCAAGCCGCTCAGAATGGTTGCAACGACTATAACAGAAATAGAGACCGTTGTGTAATCTACCAACCATTCGGGTGTTAAAGCAGAAGATCAGAGCGCTCGGTCACTGCCTTGGCGATGGGGGTCACCAGGGCCTTGGAAAGCTGGATGAGGTGATCCGCATCGATTTCCACCGAGCGCGTTTTCAGGCCGCTGCCACAAACAACGTGGCCGCTCCCTCGGATTTGGGTGTCCACCACCACCTGCAGTGCCTCATGCACTGGAAACGGCCCGATGCCGCCCACCTCAAAACCGAGGGCCTCGGTCACTTGTTCCGCAGAGAC
>JAGTVD010000316.1 GCA_018224505.1 Desulfatitalea sp.
CCAACCCCTGGGGGGGTTTCTGCTGGCCGGTCCCAGTGGCGTGGGTAAAACCGCAACGGGTCTGGCCGTGGCAGACCTGCTCTTCGGCGGCGATCATTTCATGGTTACCGTCAACATGAGCGAATTCCAGGAAAAGCACACCGTCAGCCGCCTGATCGGCTCCCCACCCGGTTATGTGGGTTACGGCGAGGGCGGGGTGCTCACCGAAGCCGTGCGGCAACGCCCTTATTCGGTGGTGCTGATCGACGAGGTGGAAAAGGGCCATCCCGAAGTAATGAACCTTTTCTATCAGGTGTTCGACAAGGGCATGCTGGCCGACGGCGAAGGACGGGAGATCGATTTCAAAAACACGGTGATCTTTCTGACCAGCAACCTGGGCACGGATGTGATCACGGAATTGTGCAGCGGCGAGCAACCGCTGCCCCTTGAGACCATCACCGCCGCCGTGCGCCCCCTGCTGAGCAATCATTTCAAACCGGCGCTGCTGGCCCGCATGAACGTAATCCCCTATCAAATCCTGGCAGCCGGTATTCTCAAGGAGATCGTAATGCTCAAAATGGACAAGCTGGTGCGCCGCCTGCACACCACCCACCGCATCACCCTGACCTATACCCCGGCGGTGGTGGATCAGATCGCCGCCCGCTGCACCGAAGTGGAAACCGGCGCCCGCAACATCGACCATATCATGAGCGGCACCATCATGCCGCAGCTATCCCAGGAAATCCTGGCGTGCATGAGCACCGGCGACATGCCCGGCACCGTGCGCCTCGATCTGGATGCTAACGGCGGTTTCCAAATCGCCTTCGGAGGTTGATCATGGCAATGTTTGATAACGCCAATGCCCCCCGTTTTCTGTTCACCGCGGGCAGTCATGAATGGCACGTCGTGGATTTCACCATCGAAGAACAGCTTTCGACACCTTTCCAGGCGGATCTGACACTGGCCTGCGAGGAGGAGGTCCCCTTCGAGGATATCATCGGCACCAACGGCCTGTTGACCATCGACAGCGATGATGGCGAACGGCATTTGCATGGCATTGTCAACCGTTTCATCCATACCGGCATCGCCGGCCGCTTTCTGCTCTACAGCGCTCGCATCGTTCCCCAGATGTGGTTGCTGAGCCTGGAGCAGGATTGTCGGATATTCCAGGACAAAACCACGCCCGACATTGTCAAGCAAATCCTGGAAGAAGCCGGTATCACAAGCGATCTGTTCGATTTCCGGCTGCAAGGCCAATACCCTGCCGCCACCTATTGCGTGCAATACCGTGAAACCGACCTCGAATTCGTCTCCCGGCTGCTGGCCCGCGAGGGCATCTTCTACTTTTTTGAGCACAGTGAAGACAAACACCTGCTGGTCTTCGGCGACGGACCGGTCAACTACCAGCCCATCGCCGGAGAAAACCAAGTGCCGCTGAATCCCGCCAGCGGCAAGGTGGCGGAGGAAGAAGCGGTGATCACCTTCCAGGTGCAACAGCAGATCCGCTCAGGCAAATATACGCTTAGGGATTTCAACTTCGAAAGGCCCTCCTTGGACCTGACGGCCGAACAGACAGACAGCGACAATGAGACGCTGGAAATATACGACTATCCGGGCGCCTACGCCACCACCGAGGCGGGTCGCAAACAAGCCCAGGTGCGCCTGCTGCAAGGCACACTGTTCAAAGAGCAGGCCGAAGGGGTCGGCGTGGTGCCCCGGTTCGTGCCCGGCTTCACCTTCGCGTTGACCGCCCATCCCATTGACCGGTTCAACGGTGAATATCTGCTCACCGAAGTGCGTCACCAGGGCGCCCAGCCCCAGGTATTGGCGGAGAAGTCCGCGGTGGAAGGCGGCACCCGGTACGAAAACCGGTTTGAGGCCGTGCCCGCGTCGGTGACCGTTCAAGCCAGGCGCACCGCACCCAAGCCGGTGGTGGAGGGGGTGCAGACCGCCATTGTGGTCGGCCCGCCCGGCGAAGAGATTTATACCGACGCCCACGGCCGCGTCAAAGTCCAGTTCCACTGGGATCGCCAGGGACAACGAAACGAACACAGCTCGTGCTGGATCCGCGTCAGCCAAGCCTGGGCCGGAGCCGGTTGGGGTGCCATGTTTATCCCCAGAATCGGTCATGAAGTGATTGTCGACTTCATCGAAGGGGATCCCGACCGACCCATCATCACCGGCCGGGTATACCATGGCACCAATATTCCCCCCTATTCTTTGCCGGACGAAAAAACCAAAAGCACCCTCTTAAGCAACTCCTCCCAGGGGGGAGACGGGTCCAACGAGATCCGGTTCGAAGACAAAAAAGGGAGCGAAGAAATCTATCTACATGGCCAGAAGGATTGGACCATCGCCATCGAGAATGATAAAAACCAGGAAATCGGCAACGACGAAACGCTCATGGTCGGCAACGACCGCACCAAAAATGTGGGCAACAACCAGAAGGAAACCGTCGGCAGCGACAAAACCATACAGGTGGGCGGCAACCACAAGGAAGAAATCGGTGCCGGCCAGACCATCTCCGTCAGCAGCAATCGCAATGTCAAGGTGGGCGCCAGTGATGTGCTGAATGTCGGCGGCGGGCGCACGGTTAAGGTGGGCGGCTCCGAGCAGCACCATATCACCGCTGAAAAGGCGGTGACCTGCGCCAGTGAAAAACACAATGTGACCGGTACGCGTGACCTGATAATAGGCATTGAACAGAAGAAGGTCGGCGGCATGCGCTCGGTTACCGCGGCCTCTGAGAGCTATTCCGTACCCGGTGCAAGAACCCTAACCTTGGGTAACGAGGCCCGAAGTGTCGGCAGTCAGCAAACCTTCCTGGGAATGGACGTGACCACCGACTCCGGTGCCAAGTTCGAAAACTTCGCCGGCATCAAGGTAAGCAACGCCTTTGCCTTGTTGATGGAACTGAAACAGATCAGCATCTCGGTGGCCAATGTGTCGATCGGCTACACCTCTTTCAAACTGGACCAGGACGGCATCCAAGTGAACACCAACGCCCTGCATGTCATCGGATAACGTGCCATGAAAGTGATCAAACCACTGAAGCTGG
>JAGTVD010000317.1 GCA_018224505.1 Desulfatitalea sp.
AGGCCTGGTGGGCTTCGTCCGCATCGCGCACATCCACCCGCACCAGGTTCTGCTCGGTCTTATGGGCAATGTCGGCGGCACACCCCTTCATCACCAGCGGGTAGCCGATGCGGCCGGCAGCGTCGGCCAGGGTTCCGCGCTCGACGACCAGGATCTCCCTTGTCACCGGGATCCCATAGGCGGCCAGCACCTGTTTGGCTTCGTATTCGGACAGGGCCTTACGTTTTTCGGCCAGGGCTCGATCGATGATCTGTTTGGCCGTCTCCTTATTCATGCGCGACTCCTTCGTAATAGGCGTTAAGATGCCCGATGGCCCGCAGGGCCTCGTGCAAATCGTCAAACACGGCGATGCCGTGGTCCATGAACACCTGGCGCGCCAGGGCGATCATCTCCACCACATCCAGGTGGTCCAGACCGCGGCGCGGGTTGGGCAGCACGATCACCACCGGCTTGCCGGTCTGGTCGGCAACCGCCTTGAAATCGGCCGCCAACTCACGGTAGGGCGCCACCGTCTTGACCGGCTGGCCGGCCAGGCGGGCCATGTTCTTATAGTGGCTCAACAGGGAGATGAATATCTGCAGTTCGATGCGCGGATCCTCGGCTGCCATCAGCAGCACCTCTTTGAGCACCTTGGGGGGCACAAACGGATTGGCCACATCCACCGGGTTGCCGGCGGAAGATCCCGGCCGGGGCAAGATCCCCTCGATGCGCCGCGACAGCGCCGGCTCGAAGGGTGGAATCCGCAAGCCGAACGGTTCGGCCGCATCGGCGGCCGCCACCCCCAGCGCACCGCCGCCGCCGAGCACGCTGATCTGCCGGAACGGGCGCGCCGGCAAAGTGGCAAAGGCCAGGGCCGCCTGGCTCATTTCCGGCAAGCTCCGCACCTGCACCGCCTTGACCTGCCGCAGCAGCGATTGCCAGATGCGGCGGCTCCCGCCCATGGAGGCGGTGTGGCTCTGCACGGCACGCGCGCCGGCGTCGGAGAGGCCGCCTTTGTAGACGATCACCGGCTTTTTGCGCGCCGCCTCGCGGATGGCGGCAAAAAAAGCATCGCCGTCGGCAATGCCTTCGATGTAGAGCGTGATGACACCGGTTTCCGGATCGTCGGCCAGGTAGCGCAGCAGCTCGGTTTCCCGCAAGTCGGCACCGTTGCCGTAGCTGACCATCTTGCTGAACCGCAGGCCGATGGACTTGCCGGTGTTGGCAAAATCAATTGCCATGCCGCCGCTCTGGGACAAAAAGCCCACCGGCCCGCTCTCCCGGGAAAGATCAGGACCCGGCAGCACCGTGAGTCCGCTCTTCGGACAGTAAATGCCGAAGCAATTGGGACCGATCACCCGGATACCGCGGTTGGCAATCTGGACAATCTGCCGCTCCAACAGAATGCCCTCGTCAGTGCCCAGCTCCTTGAAGCCGGAAGAGAAGATTTCAGCGCCGGCCGCCCCCTTTTGCCGGCAAACCTCGAGCACCTCGGGCACGGCCCGGGCCTGGACAGCGATGATGGCCAGATCGATGGTGCCGGGAATGTCGGCCACGCTGGGCAGAATCGGCGTGCCGTTCAGCTCCCCGCCTTTGGGGTTGACCAGGAAGATCTGGCCGGCAAACCCCATGGCATTGAGCGAGTAGACAATGCCGCTGCCGAACCCCGTACCCTCGGTGGAAACACCGACGACGGCAATGCGCTGCGGGTGAAAAATCTTTTCAAAATTGGTCTGCATAGACACCTTTCTTACTGTTGGTCCGGCAACGCTCAGGGCAGTGCCGCGATCACATCCTGAATAAACTGATTGCTGTCCCACGCCCGGCGGTCGGCGGTGGCACCGAGACGCACCAACACCAGCTGACGGGAGGGGATCACGATGACCCGCTGTTCCTGGAATCCCCGGGCTGCATAGGCATCGGCCGGGGCACCCGGCCAGGGGCGGTCGGCTGAGTTGTCCGGCGCACCTGCATTGAGCCAGAAGTGCGCCCCGTATTCCCCCCGGGGTGCACCGCGCGTGGGCGTCGTGGTATAGGCAACCCACCCTTGCGGCAGGATCCGTTCGCCCTGCCACACCCCGTCCTGCAGGTAAAGCAGGCCGAAACGCGCCCAGTCCCGCGCTGTGGCGAAAGCATAGGAAGATCCCACGAAGGTGCCGGAAGCATCGGGCTCCAGAACAGCGCTGTACATGCCGATTTTGTCGAAAAGGGCCTGGTGGATGAATTGGTAGTAGTGGGGATAATCCGCCGTAACCGCCTGACGAACCATGCGGGCCAGAATATTGGCCGTACCACTGGAATAATTCCAGTGCGTATCCGGTTCGCGTTCCAACAGTTTAGCAGCGGCGTAGGCGGCAAAATCCGCGCTGCCATAGAGCATGGCGGTGGCATCCTTCAGGGGCGCATACACCTCTTCAAACGCCAGGCCACTGCTCATGCGCAGGAGTTGGTCGATGGTGATGCCCATGCGCGGATCGCCGGCCGCTTGCCACTCGGGTACCGGCGCCGGCTGCCGGAGGTCCAGCCGCCCCTTCTGAACCAGGATGCCCACCAGGGCGTTGGTAATGCTTTTGGCCATGGACCAGCCCAGCAAAGGCATTGCCTGGTGAATGCCGTCGGCATAGCGCTCGGCGATCAGGCGGCCGTTGTAAACGACGAGCACCGCCCTTGTCTGGAGCGGTTTATCGGGGTCCGGCGTATGGAAGGCAGCCGCCAGGGCGGCTTCGAGCCGGACAGCGTCCACACCGAAATCCGCAGGATCCTCGGAGGGGCCTTCGCCCTCGGGCCAGGCACGATCGGCCGTGTGAACCGGACGGAAGCGGTTGAATTCGGGTGGCAGCAATGATTGGGCTTCCAGGGTGGCCGCAGTGGTGCCAGCCACCAGGGTGCAGCCGCAGCCCTCCCGGTAGACAGCGGTCTTGGAGAAGCGGCCGAACGCCTCGGCACTCACCGATTGGGCTTCATGGTCGATGCGATACCGGATCACCCGGGCCAGGGGGTTGACGGGAGCGATGTCTTCTGCGAATACCGGGCCCGGTTCCCGCAGTGAGATGAAGACACTCGAACAGAGATATTTGGCCACATACCCGGTCCCGATGGGTAGCGCCCGGCTCAGGTACCAGGTCGCGCCGATGGATGCGGCCAGCATCAGTACCAGAAAACCAACCAGTCCGATCTTGAGAACGCGTTTCATGTTTGGTTGCTACCGCTCCCGCCATACTGGCGCTTGTTTGTCGATGAACGCCTGGATCCCATTCTGCGCATCCTCGGTCATCGCGTTCATGGTGATGGTGTGCTTGGCATAGTGCACCGCATGATCGTCGGTCTGGTCGATCTGGGCATAGAACCCCTGCTTGCCGATGGCCAGGACCATGCGGGAGGCTTCGGCGATCTGAAGGGCCAGGGATCGCGTTTCCGCGGCCAGTTGCTCCAGGGGCACCACCCGGTTGATCAGCCCCAAATCCTTGGCCTCGGCAGCCGGATAGTAACGGCCCGTAAGCAGCATCTCCATGGCGGCCTTGCGGCCGATGGCGCGGGTGACAGCCACCATGGGGGTGGTGCAGAAGAGCCCGATTTTCACGCCGGGTGTGGCGAAACGGGCCCCCGTTTCAGCCATGGCCAGGTCGCACCAGGCCACCAGTTGACATCCGGCCGCGGTGGCGATGCCCTGCACCTGGGCGATGACCGGCTGGGGCATGATGTGAATCAAGCGCATCATTTCGGCGCACTGGTCGAAGATGAATTTCACTTCGCGCACCCCCTGCCCCACCATCTCGGACAGATCGTGACCGGCGCAAAAATGCTTGCCGGCTGCCCGGATGATGACCACTTTGACGCGCTCATCCGCCGTCAAGGCCGTAAAGGCATGGATCAACTCGGCGATCATGCGTTTAGACAAGACGTTGATCTTGGAAGGGTTGTTCAGCGTCACATACCCGATGGGCCCATCGGTGTCCAACAGGATCTGTTCGTAGGTCATGGTCATGCGGAGCCTCCTTTACAGACGGTTACAAGATATAAGGGCCGGCCGTCGGGTTGGGCGCGGTGCCCTGCCCATCCCCCAATCCAACGGAACGGCGCGCCTCGGTCTCTATGACTTTTCATAGAATAAGGAGGTGCGCCCGCCATCCACCACCAGATCGTGGCAGTTGACGAAGCTGCCCTCGTCGCTGGCCAGAAAAAGGGCGGCGTAGGCGATGTCCTTGCCGATACCGGCCCGGGGCAGCGGTGTGGCTTTGGCCAGGTTGCGCATCAGTTTATCCATCTTGCGCTGGTTGGCCTCGTCGTCCAGGGTGTGGGCCACCTGGGAGCCGCCATAGAAGATCGGCGTGGCGATGGCGCCGGGGGAGATGGCGTTGACCCGGATGCCGTGTGGGCCCAACTGCACGCCGGCGATGCGGGTCAGATGGGTCACCCCGGCCTTTGCCGCGCTGTAGAGATAACCCCCCTGCCCGGATCGTATGGCGGCAATGCTGGCATTATTGATGATACAACCCGCACCTTGTTCTTTCATCACCGGCGCCACATAGCGAATGCCCAGCACCGCGCTGCCCAGCAGCAGTTTCATACTGTAGACGAAATCATCCATGGTCACGGTATCCAATGTGCCGCGATCCTTGCCGCCGGCATTGTTGAACAGGCAGTCGATGCGCCCGAATTTTTTGGCCGTCCCCTCGATCAGGGCCTGAATATCCTCCTCCCGGGTCACATCGCACTTCTGGTAGCTGACACTGCCGCCCAGCCGGGTGGCGATGGCGTTGCCCTGCGCCTCGGAACGCCCGGCAATGACCACTGTGGCGCCCTCGGCGGCAAACACCTCCGCGGTGGCCTCGCCGATGCCGCTGGTCCCGCCGGTGATGATGGTAATTTTTCCGTCCAGTCTTCCGCTCATGATACGACCTCCTGAAGGATAGAGAGTTGTTTGGTCTGTCGGTTGATTGGTTGTTGGGTTGGTCGGTTGGTCGGGCGGTTGAACAGTGCTTTGGACTTTAATATGCTTTTCCCAGCCGGCTTCACCTTGTGGCGCAACCATTCCGCCTCCGCACTTTTCCATATTGTACCAGGGCATACATCGCCCGGGCGCACTGTTCGGGAGTGCTGTAGATGGGGATGCCGCCTTCGTTGAGGATTTGCTCCATGATATCGTTCTCCAGGGGGACGAAGCGCAAACAGACCACCGGCTTGTTGTATTTGCGGGGCAGTGCGGCGTAGCGCTGTCCGCCTTCGATGGCGATTTGCACCGGTTTGGGCTGGTCGGTGGCGTTGCGGTCGATCCGCAGGTTGGGGTCCCACAACTGGGGGCTGACCGGCACATTGCTGATGACGCCGTCGATGTAATCGAGTTTGAGAAACATCTCGATGATCTCCGCTTCCTGCATGGCGGTTCGGCTGCTGCCGGCAAAATCAACGGGGTTGCGGGCCGCCGGGGCATGGTCCGGCAGAAGAGCGCTGATGCGGGCGGCGGTCTGGGCGTCCAGTTCGGGCAGTTCGATGCCCAGGGCCGAACACGCATCGGTACCCACCACGCCCTGGCCGCCGCTGCCGAGAATGGCCACCCGGTTGCCGGGCGGCAACGGCAGTCCCATGAGGGCCTGGGCCATCTCGAAGAGGTGAAACGATTCGGACGCCTGCAGCAGACCGATCTGCCGGCACATGCTGTCGAAGACCACCGACGATCCGGCGACGGAGGCCGTGTGGGACATGGCGGCCCGCTGCGCGGCATTGGAACGGCCGGCCTTGTAAACGATGATCGGCTTTTGGCGCACCACCCGGCGCGCGGTTTCGAAGAAACGCGCGCCGTCCTTGAGCCCTTCGAGGTAGAGAACGATCACCCGGGTATCGTCGTCCTCGGCCAGGTAGTCCAGGTAATCGGACACCTCCAGATCGGCCTGGTTGCCGATGCTGATGAATTTGCTAAGGCCATAGCCCTGCACGCTGGCCACCTGGGCCATGGAGACACCGAAGGTGCCACTCTGGGAAACGAAGGCAATCGGCCCGGACTTCGGGCGTGTGGGAAAACAGAGGCTCAACCCGCCGGCAGCGCTCCAGATGCCCATGCAGTTGGGCCCCACCAACCGGATCCCCCCTTCGCGCGCCACGGCCGTCATCTCCGCCTGCAGCTTCGCACCGGCCTCGCCCGTCTCGGCAAAGCCGGCCGTGATCACGACAGCGCCCTTGATGCCTTGGGCGACGCACTCCCGCAACACCTGGGGAACGGTGGGGGTTGGCGTGGAGATCACCGCCATATCGATTGGCCCGGGCACGGCGGCCAGGTCGGGATAGGCCTTGAGTCCCAGGATCTCCACCTGCTTGGTATTGATCGGGTAGATCGTGCCGGGATACCCGGTATTCAAAGGGCGCTGCATCAACCGGTGCCCCCATTTGCCAATCGTATTGGAAGCGCCGATCACGGCTATGGCGCGCGGCCTGAATATGGCATCCATGGATTGCTTCGTTGCAAGATCCAAAAAACAGCTCCTCTTTAGCGTTGCCACGGCGCTTTATGCTACCTCATCGCGGCTGGAAGCCGCTCCCACAGGCCAGGATCTGCCGGCCGACAGAAACAACTATAAGCAAACAGGGCGGACACATGGGCCCGCCCCGGAAGTCGACACTTCTGTTTACCCATCACGACGCATATATCGAACACTTGCGAACCGCCATCGCCGCCTCCTGCAGCGCCTCGGCGAAAGTGGGGTGGCCGTGCACCGTGCGGGCGATATCTTCCGAGCTGGCGCCGAACTCCAGGGCCAGGACACACTCGGCGATCATGTCGGCGGCCCGCGGGCCGATGATGTGCACGCCCAG
>JAGTVD010000318.1 GCA_018224505.1 Desulfatitalea sp.
CCGGTTTTCAACCGCTACCCCCTCCAGTCGTTGATCATCCATCCGCGAACCGGTGTGCAGATGTATACCGGGCGTCCCGACCTGGATCTCTTTGAACGCTGCCTGGGACAATGCCGCCATCCTGTGATATACAATGGTGACATCACCGATCTGGTTGGGTTTCAAGCGCTGCGCCGACGGTTTCCCGGCGTGGCCGGTTGGATGATCGGGCGGGGTGTGTTGGCCAACCCGTTTCTGCCGGCGCAGATCAAGGGGCTGGATCTTGCCGGCACGGACCGGGTTGCCCGTTTTCAACAGTTTCACGACGCACTCCATGATCGATTCGCCTGCGTTCGCCAGGGCCCCACCCAACTGCTGGACACCATGAAGGGATACTGGACCTACTTTGCCGGAGGGTTTCAACACGGCGAAAAGTTACTCAAAAGAGTGCGCAAGGTGCGGCGGATCGAACAGTACCGGGAATTGGTGGCTGACTTTTGGTCCACGCTGGAAGAAAAATAAAATGAAATATCTGCTCAAGATCATGGTTCTCTTTTGTTTTATAGGCATGGGCAGCGCACCGGCCCTGGCCATGTCGCTGGCCGATGCCGCGCGGCCGCCGGACAATATGACATTGTGCGGGGAGTCCGTTCCCTGGCAGTTGGACGATGTGCGGGAACGTTTTGAGTTGGAGATGCTGGTCAGTCTGAACAACCGGGCCCAGGTGCTGCTGTGGCTCAAACGGGTTCCCCGCTATTTGCCGCATATCGCCGCCGAATTGGAAAAGGCCGGCATGCCCGACGACCTGAAATACCTGGCGATCGTGGAGAGCGCGCTTCGGCCTCATGTGGGTTCGCCGCGTGGCGCGCTGGGCTACTGGCAATTCATGGCCCAGAGTGCCCGCAACAACGGCCTGACGGTGGACCGCTTCCTTGACCAGCGACGGGATTTTTATGCATCCACCCAAGCGGCCTTGCAATACCTGCAATCGCTCTACGATCAGTTCGGCTCCTGGGCCCTGGTGCTGGCGGCCTATAACATGGGACGCAACGGCCTGGAGGCCGAAATCCTCGAGCAGAATACCCGCGACTACTACACGCTCTATCTGCCTCTGGAAACCCAGCGGTTTGTGTTCCGGATGCTGGCCGTCAAACGGATTGTCAGCGATCCGGCGACCTATGGTTTTGAATTGGCGCCGGAGGATACCTATCCGCCGCACCGGTTCGATACCGTCACCGTGAATATGCCCCGCGAGACTCCCATTCGGGTGGTGGCCGCGGCCGCCGGCACCCACTTCAAAAAAATCAAGGATCTGAATCCCGCCTTGCGCGGACACTACCTCCAGGCCGGGGCGCATACCCTGCGCCTGCCCGAAGGCGCCGCCGATGGATTCGCAGAGCGCTTCCTGTCCTTTGTGGCCCAAGAGGCGCACAACCGGCCCCAGCGGATATACGTAGTGCAGGCGGGTGATTCGCTGTCGGTTATCGCCGACCGGTTCAATGTTCCGCTGCCGGCTTTGCTGATCTGGAATCGCATCGACCTGAACAGGCCGATTCATCCCGGGGAGCGCTTGGTGATCTTTCCCCGTCTGGATGATGCCGGCCAGGCCTTGTGGCCCGATGATGCACTGGAAGAGATGGACGATTGACGCATGGAAAAGAAGAAAATATACGGTGACACCCTCAAGGCGCAGCTGCAAGCCAGTGTCCGGGACAAGTGCCATCACTTCATGATGGGCGGGGACACCCTTCGCGGCGTGCTGGTCAACGGTACCCGCATGGTCAATGAGATGCGGTGGAATCACGAGCTGGGCGTACTGGAAACCCTTGTGCTGGGACACGGCTACCTGGCGGCCGCATTGATCTCCGCCACTTTGAAAGGCGCTGACCGTATCGGCATCGATGTGGCCTGCTCGGGACCGATCAAGGGCCTGACCGTGGAAGCCAACGCATTCGGGGAGGTGCGGGGCTTTCTCAAACAGGTGCCCATCCCCATCGACAAACCCCTAAAGAGTTTCGACCTCGCCCCCTTTTATGGCGCCGGGTTTCTATCGGTTACCAAGTACCTGCAAGATGCCAAACACCCCTTCACCGGCAAGGTGATGATGGGCTACGGCAGCCTGGCCAAGGATCTCTCCCATTACTACCTCAAATCGGAACAGCTGCCATCGGCCTTTTCCCTGGGGATTTTTTTCGATAGCGAAGGCGCCGTGGAAGGTGCCGGCGGCCTGATGTTGCAGGCCCTGCCCGGTGCCGAGGAGAACGTGCTGGCGCAACTGGAGCAATTGGTGTTCGATCTGCCCTCCATGGGGCAGGTGGTCAACAGCTCCGATTTCCCCGAACCATGGCTGGCCGACACCTTCGCGGCGCTGCAGCCGCGCATTGTGGGGCAGCGGGGAGTGGAGTTCATGTGCCACTGCAACCGCGACAAGATCCGGGCCATGCTCGCCATGCTCGACCCGGCGGAGTTGGCCGACATGGCCCGGAACGGACCCTTCCCATTGGAAATACGCTGCCATCATTGCAACACCAACTACAGCTTTGATCGCGAAGCGCTGCAGGACATTCGAAAGCCATCCTAAGGGCTCGCCCTGATCGGAAGATCGTATCCTGAATCCTAATAGCGGTTAACTTCACCCGGGTTGCCTTTGCGCTGCATCGTCAGAAAAATACCGGCAATGGTCTTGGCATCGTGGATGCGACCGTCGGTAATCATTGCCACCACCTCCTCCAGAGGCAGGGGGTGGACCTCCAGGATTTCATCCGGATCCAGGTTTTGTGCGGCAGGTGTCAGGTCCCGGGCCAGGTACAGATGGATTTTTTCGTCCGAATACCCCGGCACCGGCGTCACAGCGCCCATGGACTCCCAGGCGGCGGCACTGTAACCGGTTTCCTCCACCAGTTCCCGTTGGGCGCATACCAGCGGCGTTTCGTCACCGTTGAGTGTGCCGGCCGGTATCTCCCACATGAACTGCCCGGCGGCATGGCGGTACTGTTTGAGCATCACCACCCGGTTGTCCGCCAGGAGGGGTACGATGGCAGCCGCGCCCGGGTGGCGCAGGATCTCCAGATCGATGGTCACCCCGTTGGACAGGGTGACGTTTTCTACTGTGATGTCGAATACGCGTCCCCGGCGGATGGTGTGGCGCTGGTTGACCTTGAAGGGCATGGCTTTGGCGTCCGTGTTGCTATTGGTTGGCGTTTTGGCGCATCTGGGCGATGATGTCCCGCAAGGGTTCCCCGGACGGCGTGCGGGCCTCGGGGTTGATCGTCAGCAGTTGTTCCCACGCCGCCAGGGCGCCGCTCAAGTCGTTGAGGTCGTGCATCAGGACGACGCCTTTGTTGTAAAGGGCGATTTCGTGGGTCCCGTCCATGGTCAATACCTGGTCGAAGGTCGCCACGGCCTTGCGCGCATCGCCGCCTCGGCGGTACATCACCCCAAGATCGGTCCACACATCCGGCCGGTCGGGATCCAACGCCAGTGACCGCTCATAAGCCGCGATGGCCTTATCCGGTTCACCGGAATCGAAGTAAAGATGCCCCAGTTGAGTCCAGGCGGACACATTGGTGGGATCGGTTTCGGTCTGCTGGACCAGCGCGTCGATCATCGCCCTTTGCTGCGCCGCCATGGGGTTCACTCCGGTCCCCGCCGCCCCCATGGGCATAGTGCCCACCGAGCGGTAGGCGCTGAAGGCCACGCCGCCTACGAATCCCACCGCCAGGGCCACAAAAAAGAGCAGGATCACATTTTCGGTTTTGATGTAACCCTTGCGTTTTGGGTCGTCAGATGCCATGAATATTCCTTTTCAATGGGTTTGTATTTCTTAATGATAGCGGTCAAACGGCCGCAATATAGAATCGAAAAGCTATTGAGGCAAGAAAAATTGAGTGGGCATGATTTCGATTTTTAAGGCAAAGACATTTTTATAAGGGAGGTAAAATGGCCGATCCGTTGTTCGAACCGATCCTGATCAATCAATTGGAAGTGAAAAATCGTTTCTACCTGCCGGCAATGCATTTGGGTATGGCCGACAATTTCGAAGTGACCCAGCGATTGGAAGATTTTTATGCCGAAAGGGCCCGCGGCGGGGCAGGCATGATCGTGGTGGGGTATGCCACCGTGGACGAATTGTCCGGAAACGTCCTCAACATCGGTGCTCACAAGGATCAGTTCATTCCCGGCCTGGCCCGCTTGGCCGCGGCCATCAAGGACAATGGCGCCCGTGCGGCGGTCCAGATCAACCATGCCGGCCGGTACAACTCTTCGTTCTTTCTCAACGGTCAGCAACCGGTGGCCCCCTCGGCCATCGCTTCGCGCATGACCCGGGAGACCCCCCGGGAGCTGACCCGGGATGAAATCCTCCAGATCGTGGATGCATTCGCCCAGGCGGCATTACGGATTAAAAAGGCCGGCTACGATGCCGTGGAGGTGTTGAGCGGTACCGGCTATCTGATCAGTGAATTTTTGTCACCGTTGACCAACCACCGCGAGGATGCGTATGGCGGTGATCTGGAAAACCGGATGCGCTTCGGGCTGGCGGTGATGCAGGCCATCAGGGATGCGGTGGGCGCCGACTTCCCGGTTGTCGTGCGCATGAACGGTAACGATTTCATGCCCGGCGGGCAGGGTCGCGAGGAGTTGCAAACCTACGCCCGGGCGCTGGTGGATCGTGCCGGCGTGGACGCCCTCTGCATCAACGTGGGATGGCACGAAGCACGGGTGCCCCAGATTGTCACTTCCGTGCCCCGGGGGGTGTTCGCCTACCTGGCCAGGGGCATCAAGGCGCTGGTACCGGTGCCGGTGATCGCCAGCCATCGCATCAACGACCCGCTGACCGCCCGGGAGATGATCAGCGACGGCATGTGCGACATGGTGGCCATGGGGCGCAGCTTGATCGCCGATCCTTATTTGCCCGAAAAGACCCGCACCGGCCGGGAAAACGAGATTCTGCACTGTATCGCCTGCGCCCAGGGCTGTTTCGACAACCTGTTCAAGCTCAAGCCGGTTGAATGTTTGTGCAACCCCCGGGCCGGACGGGAAGCGGCCACCCGGGTGGAGAAGGCGCCGGCGCCCAAGAAGGTGATGGTGGTGGGCGGCGGACCCGCCGGTATGAATGCCGCTCTGGCGGCCGCCGAGCGCGGTCACACGGTGGACCTCTATGAGCAAAGCGACCGGTTGGGCGGCCAACTGCATCTGGCCGGGGCGCCTCCGGGTCGCGAAGAGTTCAGCGTGCTGGCCAGGGATCTGGCCTCCCAGGTTGCCGCCAGTGCGGTCAGGGTCCATTTGAACAAGACGGTGGACATGGCGTTGATCACTGCCGAACAGCCGGATGCGGTGATCGTGGCCACCGGCGCCGTTCCCGTGACCCCGCCCATTCCCGGCGCCGACCAGGCCCATGTGGTCCAGGCCTGGGATGTACTGCAAAACAAGGCCCACACCGGTCGACGGGTCGTGGTGGTGGGCGGTGGTGCGGTGGGCGTGGAAACCGCCATGTTCCTGGCGGAAAAAGGCACGCTTTCCGGTGATGCGGTGAAGTTTCTGCTGGTCAATCGTGCCGAAGACCCGGAAACGCTCTACGAACTGGCCACCCGCGGCACCAAGGAGGTGCTGCTCATCGAAATGATGGAGGCCATCGGCAAGGATATCGGCCGTTCCACCAAATGGTGTATGTTCCAGGAGATGGAACGCAGCGCCATCAAACGCATGGTCGCCACCAAGGCGTTGGAGATCACGCCGACGGGTATCCGCATCCAAGGCCCTCGGGGCAATGAGGAGATCGCCGCCGACACCATTGTGATGGCCGCCGGCGCCCGTTCCCACGATCCGTTGTCCCAACTGCTGCAAGAAAAAGGGATTCCGCACCACACCGTGGGCGACGCCCGCCAGGTGGCCCAGGCCATCGATGCCATTCACCAGGGCTTTGAAGCCGGCAGTCAAATCTAAAACAAAAAAATAAAGGGGGAGCACTCAAGTGCTCCCCCGAATTTTAAAACCGATAGAATGCCTGCACTGAAAACTTAACACATAAAACTTAAACCTAATTTCATATCTCCCACGCCGCTCGCGCACCCTCCTCCGTCGCTTCCATGATGCGGCGCACCTGCCGGGCATCACCGATGACCGTGTGTGGGATTGCGTTTTCCTCCAGATAACGTTTCAGCGTATCCCTTGGCCGCATTCCCACCGCCAGCACCACCTGGTCAAAATCGGTGACTTGCTCCGTGCTGTCATCTACCGCCAGGGTCACATGATCGGCATGGATCGCCTGGAGGGTGCAACCAAAACGCAGTTGACACGCCTTTTCCCGCAGGTATTTGTGCAAGCTGTAACCGTGGGAGGTGAATTTGGGTACCGGCGAATGGGGCTGCTGTTCGATCAGCGTGACCTTCGCCCCCCGGGCGGCCAGAAAGCAGGCGGTCTCCATGCCGATCAAACCGCCGCCCACCACCAGGGCATTTTTGCCCGGCGCCACCGATTCTCCCAGAATTTGCCAGGCATCCACCACATGGGCGTTTTCGATTCCCGGAATAGGGGGAATGATTTTTTCGCCGCCGCTGGCAAGAATGACCACATCCGGCCGACCTTCGGCGAGCCTATCGTCCGTTACGGCAGTACTTGTCTTGATATCGATACCGGATTGTTTCACCTGTTGTGCCAGCCACTGGATCCAATCGAGGTAGATCTCTTTGTGGGGTGCCTTGCAGGCATACAGGATGTTGCCGCCGGATTGATTCTCCTGCTCGAACAAGGTCACGGCATGGCCCAGCCGGTGGGCTTCGAAAGCCGCCGTGAGACCCGCCGGCCCCGCACCCACCACCCACACCTTGCGCGGTGTGGCGGCGCGGTCGCGCGGATAAATGAGCTCCTGGCCGGTTTCCGGGTTGATCGCACAGCGTACCGATTTGCCTTCGAACATCTCGCGCTCGATGCATCCCTGGTTGCAGGCGATGCACAGACGGATATCCGCGTAGCGGTTCTCTTTGGCCTTGGTCAGAAAATCCGGATCGCAAAGCTGCTGACGGCCGAAAGCGACCATATCGGCTTCGCCCCGGGCAATGACGGCATCGGCGGGGCGGGGGTCGTTGAAACGCCCTACGGCGATGACCGGAATGCCGGTCGCACGTTTGATGGTGGCCGCCCGCCACACATTAAAGCCGACCTCGAAAGCGGGTGGTGCACTGGTGATACCGGCCGGGCTGCCATGGGTGCCCACCGAAGCGTGGAGCACATCGACACCGGCTGCCTTGAGTTCCGGAATGATGGTGAGCAGATCCTCGACCGTGTATCCGTTCTTGATGAACTCCTCGGCCGACAGCCTCAGCAGGACCGGGAAATCGTCTCCGACGCCCTTGCGGACGGAGCGCACCACTTCCATCACGAATCGGGCCCGTTGGGAAAAAGCGCCGCCATAGTCATCCGTGCGGTGATTGGAGATGGCAGACAAAAACTGGGTCAGCAGATAGCCATGAGCGCCGTGGATTTCAACGGCATCGAAGCCGGCGGCCCGGGCCCTTGCGGCCGCGGTACCGAAGGCCGCCACAATCTCTTCGATCTCTTCGAGGGTCATCTCACGCGGCGCCTGCCCGAACACCAGGCTCGGGGCCGCCGAAGGCCCCATGGCCTTACCCTTTTTCAGCATGTAGAGGCTCTCCCGGCCGGCGTGGTGCAACTGCATGGCCGCCTTGCCGCCGTAGCCGTGCATCACTTGGACCAATTTGGTCAAACCGGGAATGAATTGGTCGTCCCAGGCCCCGAGTTGCAGTGGTGTGACCACCCCCGTGGGATGCACGGCGGTGATCTCGGAAATCAGCAGCCCGGCCCCGCTGGATGCCTGGCGTTGCATGTAGGCCAGCAGTGCTTCGCTCACCGTGCCGCCGCGGTCACCTAAAGCGGTGCCCATGGGCGGCATGACCACACGGTTTGGGATGACTGTTTTTTTAATCGTGATCGGTGACAATAATGCACTGAGTTCACCCATGAAGGTCTCCTTTGCGCAGGGGCGGGTGGTAAGGGCGCGCGCAAAAATAACGCGGACTTATTTTTGCGCAACCCTAAGACGGGAATGAGAGAGCCGCATGTGCGGCTGTCCGTCATTCGTTAATTTAACAAAACCATTTTCTGATTGCCATTTGGTTAGTATTATAGGACGCAGTAGGTGTCAAGGACCAAGAAGCGAACGTTCGCTCGAAATTAAAGCCAAAAAGGGGGGGGTATGGCCGCACAAGACACTGAGTTGCAACACGGGTATGTGGATTTAAAGGACGTCCGGCTGCACTATGCATCGAGGGGGCAGGGACGGCTCATGCTCTTTCTGCATGGATTCCCTGAATTCTGGGCGGCATGGGAGGCGCAGCTTTCCTTTTTCGGCGCGCATTTCCAGGCCGTGGCCCCGGATCTGCGCGGCTACAATCTCTCCTCCAAGCCGCCAGCGATCGAGCAATACCACATCAAGGCGCTGACCGCGGATATTGCCGGCCTTGCGGATCAGCTGGGCCACCGGACAATGGTGTTGGTGGCCCATGATTGGGGTGGGGGGGTGGCATGGGCCTTTGCCAACCGCTATCCGGACCGGGTGGAGAAACTGATCATCATCAATTCGCCCCATCCCGCGATCTTTGCCCGGGAGCTGCTGCAAAACCCTGAACAGCGGCAAGCCAGCGGCTACATGAACCAGTTGCGTGAACCGGATGCGGAACGGGACCTGTCGGCCGATCATTACGCTTTTCTGATGCAGGCGCTGGAAGCGGGCGGGTCAAGGTGGCAGATGGACGATGGGCTGCGGCGGCGTTACATCGAAGCCTGGTCTCAACCCGGCGCGCTGACCGGCGGTTTGAATTATTATCGCGTGTCGCCGTTGCATCCGGCTGCCTCGCCGGAGGAGGAGAATGTGTTACGGCAGATTGCCCGGGCGCCCCGGGATTTGTTCGCTGTCAAGGTACCCACCCTCGTGATTTGGGGCGAAGAGGATCATGCCCTGTTGACAGGCAACCTGGAAGGCCTGGAGGCGTATGTGGATCAGTTGACCATCCGGCGTATTCCGGATGGCACCCACTGGGTGGTTCACGAACAACCGGACCGGGTCAATGCCCTGATCGCAGCGTTTGTGGGGGATATTGGCCAGACCGGTGATTGAAACCGGGATGTATCACCCCTCCGTACCGCCGGGCCTCAGGCTTTCTTCGACGATCGCTTCCTCAACCTGAGTTTCCTGAGGCGGTTGCGTCCGGGCGGCATCGGGTGCCGGTGCCTGGGGCACAGTCTCGTCCAAGGTGGGGTTCGGCATTGGCGCTGTGGTGGGTGCGACCGATTGCGGGGCTGGCGCCTCCGGGGGCGGTGCACTCGGCGCCGGCGTTGGTTCGATCACTTGGGCCGGGGTTTCCGGTGCTGGTGGAGAGGCGCCTTCCGAGGGCAATGGGGTGTCCGGCGCCGTGGTCTGTGGCGATGCCGCCGGCGGCTGTTCGGTTGCGGGTTGCGGTGGCACGCTGGGCGGCTGCGCCGGTACCGGTGACGCTACCGGTGCGGGGGCCGGCTTCGGTGGTGCCGGTGACGGAGCCGGGGCCGGAGCCGGGGCCGGGGCCGGGGTTTTTTCCACCTGCTGCAGTGCTCTGGCCGTGGCCGCGGTCAGTTGCCGTTCCAGGCCGGAAATGCGTTCCATCAACCGGCGCGTGTTGTCTCGTTCCGTGGCCAACTGGCGCTGGGCTTCGGACAACGCCTGGCCTGCCGTATGGAGTTCCTTCTCCAAGGCAATGATTCGTGGATCGGGTGTCGCCGGCGCCGGTTCGCGGGCGGGCGGTGGCGGTGACGCTAAAGCGGCTGGGGGCTGTATGTCGCGCAGTTGGGTCAATTGCAGACCGGACAAGGCGGCGAACAAGGCGGCGGTGACGGTGACCAGTGCGCAGAGAATGGCCAGGGTCTGGTATTTGCGATAACCGGCCTTGATGTGATCGATGGTATGAACCGTATGGGTCATGCGGCCCCCTGATGCCTGCCGTTCAATGGCCCGGGCACTGCGAAGCGGGTCAGGCAGCGGCGGCCGGGGCATTGATTGTTGAGGTGGTTGAGAATGCGTTGCAGGTGAATCAATTTATTGCGCGATGCGTTCATTTACAGCTTTCCAGTGGGTCGCGACCAGACGGTCTGTCCGGTTGGCTATTCGGTCTCTCCAACGATCATCGAAATGGACCATTCGGGATATTTGGCACTGACCTGGGCTGAAACCGGCAGGCCGGCGGTGGTCAAGGTCCGCTGGAGAAACTTGGCGTAAGAAGGAGCGGTCGCCTTGCTGTGGATCACCAATACCAAACCTTGCGGTGGGTAGGAAAATGCGCTTTGAATAATTTCCGATGTGGACCAACCCTGGTCCTCGAAGAGCTCTTTGAGCTCAATCGCCGTTTCATGGGATACCGGGTCCCCGAGCACCGCGATGATATCCAGTTCGCCCTTGGGTCCGCCGCTGAGCAGCTTGGCCAGCATCTGACGCTGTTGCGAATCCAGCAGCGCTTTTTTGGTCACGGCCGTTGCGGGTTGGGTCGTGGTGCTGCCATGGGTGATGTTCATGTCCTTCAATTCATCGATGCGGTCTTTGAGGGCCCCCTCGGCATCCGAGTATCGCTTTCGGGTCAGCTCCATCTCCTTGCGCAAAGCACCGGCATCCATTTCGGCCAATCGACGTTTCTGGTCGGCGATGTCCTGGTTTTGCTGGGTGGCCAACAGTTCCTTGCGGATTTGCTCGGCCGCCTTCTCCACCGCTTTGATCTTTCTGCGGGCGCTTTCTTCCCTTTCCATGACATGACGGGTCAATCGATTGCCATTGATCCATAAAAACAGCACACTGACGGTGGTCAACGCCGCGCCGATCATTGCCAACAACTGCATCCAGTTGTTGAAGGCCGCCACCGATTCAAGATTGTACCACCATTCGAACATCGGCCCTCTCCCTATTTTGCCGGTGTGAATCCGAGAAAAATTAATTAATAATACCGATGAATTGAGGGTTAATCAAGAATTAATGTGGTTGTTTTAACGCTTTATTGTTGCCGCTGCAATATGGTAGACATCCTTTACAACGGTGAAGGACGGTGAAAACGCATGGGGATTGTAGGAAAGATTGTGGGCGGCACGATCGGATTTGCCCTGGGGGGACCATTGGGCGCCATTGCCGGAGCGGTGTTCGGGCATGCCTTCGATAGCAGCGAGGCGGATGTGCAGCCGGACAAGGGCAGCCATTTGTCCGGCATCGAACAGTCCCAACTGGCCTTTTTCGTGAGCGCTTTTTCGATGTTGGCCAAATTGGCGCAGGCCGATGGGCAGGTCCGCAACGAAGAGATCGACACCATAGAGGCATTTGCCGTCCGGGACCTGAACCTGAGGCCCGCGGAGAGGGAGGTGGCACTGAACATCTTTCGTGCCGCACTGGCCTCGCCGGCCCGTTTCGAGGATTTCGCGATACAGTTCCACCAACGCTTTCAAAATAATTACCAAATGATAGAAATGATAGTGGATATTCTACTACGTGTCAGTGTCGCAGACGGCGTCCTTAACCGGACCGAAGAGGCGTTGCTTTTGAATGCGGTCCGGATTTTTGAGATGGGGGAACAGCGCTACGGTCAACTCAAGGCACGCTATATCGCCTCGCACGGGCAAGCGTATGAGGTGTTGGGGTGCCAGCACCACGACAGCGATGAAACAATTAAAAAACGGTATCGCACATTGGTGCAGTCCTATCATCCCGACAAGATAGCGAGCAAGGGTTTTCCGGATGAGTTTATCCAGTTGGCACATGAAAAATTCCATGAAATTCAAAACGCCTACGATTCCATCAAGCAGGAGCGGGGCTTGAGATAGGGGGCGTGCAACACATCCGGTTCCGGCAATACAAGGTGATGGGAAACCTTTGGCCGTTGTGATGATGTTGACATTGCCCGTGAAATGGGATACCACGAATTAAAACATTTCATACTGTAATATAAAGTGGTTATCTGAACAAATACCTCCGGTGCCATAATTCGATCGCGGTCGTCCCAGGTATCCGATGGGCACTAATACCCGCCGGGGCTATCGTTTCTTAAAGGAAAGTCCCATGTCACTGTCGTTGAAACACGAGTTTTTCGTCCTGTTCCGAATTGTGGCGAGCTGCCTGACCGCTGCTGCGCTTATTTTCTTCATCTCCTCGCTCGCGGGCGAAGATTTGCTCAAAAACAACAACGATATTACGACCCACGAAGCGCTCGTTTTCAAGATCAACAGCGAATTGGACGGTGGGATTGCCCAGCGTCTGGCCCAATTGGGAGAGGTGCCGGAACAGAATCCGTTTCGAAAATTCTATGCAATTGAATTGGCCAAAGAGATCCACGATCTGTCCGGTCTGACCGAGAAGCAGCGCATGTTGTTCGATGCCTACAATGTCCGCAGTTTCGAGGGGCAGTTGCGGCGCATGATGGAATATACGGAGCGTTCGGACGTCCGAAGCCTCATGGATGAGCTGGAAGTGATCCGGCGGGAATTGAGAAACTCGGCCAACCTGCTGGAAAAGCAACGCAATAAATTGATACGCCAGCGAACGGCTTATATTGTGCTTTTCGTGGTCTTGTGGATCATGCTCTATTTATACTACAGCCGGGGGACCGTCTTTAAAAAAACGGATGATGACTGATGTATCTCAAATATTTCCAGCTCAATACAAAGCCCTTTCAAATCACCGCCGATCCCGGGTTTCTTTGGTTAGGCGAAAAGCACAAGGAAGCCCTGGCCACCCTGCGCTACGGGATCCTGGACAACCGCGGATTTTTGCTGCTCACCGGCGAAGTGGGCACCGGCAAAACACTGCTCATCAACCGTTTGGTCACCTTGTTGGATCTGGATACCGTGGTGGCGACGCTCCCCGACCCCGATCTGGTCAGCATGGATTTTTACAACCTGTTGGCCGACGGGTTCAATATGAATCGCACTTTCGACAGTAAGGGCGCCTTCCTCATCCATTTGCGGGATTTTCTGCATCAGAGTTATGCCGATCGCAAGCAGGTCCTGCTGATCATTGATGAAAGCCAACGCCTGAACCATCGCCTGATGGAAGATATCCGCGTCCTATCCAACATCGAGCTTCACGACCGCAAGTTGATCAATATTTTTTTCGTCGGGCAACAGGAATTCAATACATTGCTCGCCGAACCGGAAAACCGGGCGCTGGCGCAACGTATCACGGTGCGCTACCACATTTCTCCCCTGGAACCGCCTGAGGTGAATGACTACATTCGACATCGTCTCAAAGTGGCCGGTACCAGCCGTGAGATCTTTACTTCCCGAGCCGTCCAGGAGATCTACCAATTTTCCGGTGGCATCCCACGACTGATCAACATCCTGTGCGATCATGCCTTACTCACCGCATATGCCCGCGATACCAAGCAGGTGGATGCACCCATGATCAAGGAGTGCGCCCGGGAATTGCGTATCCCCTATAACAACCCCAAGTCCCAGGCGGAAATTGCGAATCGTGCTCCGGACTCCGTATCCATCTCCAATGCCGTTGCCAAGGCGACCACGGGCAAGGTGGCTGTCAGCCCCGGGGCGGGTGGTGAGAAGACACCTGCGCCCCGCAACCGTCCAAAACCGGCGACCCGCCCGGCAAGATCCGTTTTTGCCAAGCTTTTTTACGTCTTGGTGGTCATGTCATTAGTGGCGCTGGCCGCCTTTTTGATCACCCGGTATGCCGGGGAGGATCGAACCCGCTATGATGCGGAGGATTTGACACCCCAGAAGTACCTGAGCACTTTGGAAAGAGAGCGGGCGTCACTGGCCCAACGCATGGCGGAAGGCGAAGGTCCCACCGATATCGTCGAAGAGGAGGATCTTGCAGCACCGGAGATGTACAATGCCGTGGACGATGCGACACCGGAGGAGACGACCGAAGCCGCTTCGGCGCCGCGCCCCCTCGAACCCCTGCCCGTCGTTGGGCAAACCATTACCATCCCCTTTACGATCAACTCCAACGAGATCGATGACGCCTCCTATGAGGTGTTGGATCGTATCGCGGCGATGCTGCGTGAGCGGCCTGACCATTTGCTTCATGTGCGGGGTTACACCGATTCATCCGGATCGGCCTCCTATAATGAAAGCGTGTCCCGATTCCGGGCCAATGCGGTTAAATCCTATCTGATGGGCAAGGGCGCACCGCCTGAAAGAATTCAGGTTTTCGCGATGGGATCCGCCAACCCCGCCGCCTCCAACGAGATTCCCGCGGGGCGTCGCCAGAACCGCCGGGTAGAGGTTTACTTTGCCCGCAACCCCTAACACGTGCCCATCCACAAATGGCCAATGGGCCCGATATCGGCGTTGTGCGAAAAATTTAATCCTCGGAATATCACCATAAGCCCGTGGGTCAATTTTTTGCGCGCCTTGACCTCGACCCAATTGGCCTGTTTCTGAATGGACGCCGACAAGCGCGGAGTATGGATTTGATTGGCCGCAATACTGTTCTTTGGGGGCTGCTGATACTGTGTGTGCTGGGACCCTCCACCGCCCACGCCGGCAGCCGAATCATTCTGAACGATGGCACCGTTGAGGAGAGCGATCGGGTCTGGGAATCTGAAAAATACGTGCACTTCATTCTCCGAGGAACCCAAACGGTGGAAATTCGCTATGCCAAGGAGATCGTGGCGCGTATCGAGCCCTTGGCGCCGCGCCATGAGATTGCCGGCAGCCCTGCCAAGGCGGGGATTCCCGAATTGTCTCAAGATGCCATAGCGCCAGGGTCTTCGCAGACATTGGACAAGATGTCACCACCGGAAGAAGTGGCTTCCGATTCCGCGGCACTGCAATCCAGATCGGCCCCGGACCCCAAGATCATCGCGAGCCATCGCAATGTGAGTTTTTACGATCCGCAGCGCACGCAACGGTATTGGGCCAGCCATCAGTCGCAGCACCTCAGCCTCGCTGCCGCCCTCGAAGCGCTGGCCAAGCTCTATGACCGCCCCACCGATTGGGTGGTGGCGCATATGGGCCAGGAGA
>JAGTVD010000319.1 GCA_018224505.1 Desulfatitalea sp.
GCACCACCAGGATCGACGCGATCTGTTGCTGGCGCAACAGCACTTTTTCAGGCTCTGAAGGGATCCGCTCGATGTCTTCGAAATTGATGAGCTGGCCATCTTTCATCTGCTCGATCCACCAGGGCACGGCGTCTGCGGCAATGCCTTGAAGCCGCTCTTTTTTTGGTTCGATGCCGCTGTTGGTCCATTCGAAGGTGTTGTCCATGGTATCGGTTGCGTGCCGGTGCTCGAAAATATAAACCCGGCTGACCTCCAGCGTGGTGCCCAAAGCGTCCAGGCACGCCTGCTGGAAGTCGGACGGCGCCACAGAAGACATGGCTTTACTGGAGACGTTAATAAGCAGCTTTTCCAGCTTCAAACGCCTGGCCAGTTCCCGTTCAAGAACCATTTGACCATCGTCATTCCGGTCGATTTCGTTGCCCTGCATCGGAATCGCTTCCTTGAAAACAAACCCGCACCTCTGGGGGGTGCGGTCAGGAGAAATCCCCCCGTCCCCCGGCAGCGTGATGACCGTTTCGCACCATTGGCTCGCCGATCAGCGTGGAAGCCGCCAATGGTTTGCCGGTTATGCGTGCGGTCACCAGCACCACAATCCATTTCCATGTCTAACACGCTTTTCACCCCGGTGCCAAGTGGGGCATTTCCCGGAACCGGGATCACCTCTTATTGTGCGCAGACGAAGCGGTTGTGCTTAGACGGGCCGGCTATCGCGGAGGGTGGGCGGATCAGGGATGGGGTTGTTTACACCAGCGTTCTCCGGCTTTTGCAACATTGGGGTGGATTGTGCCGGTTCCCGCAACGGTGATTATCGTCCACGGCAGTTTGAATTTTTTGTAGGCGACTGGAGGTCGCTGATGGAACGCCTGCTTCTTACCCACGGCACGCAGGAACGATGAGTACCGGTATGCGGCATTGACACAGGACCTTGTGCGCTGTGCTCCTTTGCAAGACCGCATGTATAAAGCCCGAACGGCAGCTGCCCATCACAAGAACATCGTAACGGCCCGGTTTCGCATGTTTTAGAATCGTCTTCGATGGAACACCGGATTCAACCAACACCTCATCCGGCATAAAACAATGTCGCGCAGTTCCATTGGCGGACTCAGCGCAGAAACGCGCGAGGCGTGTCCTGATTGTTTCTTTGAGGGTCTTTTCGTCTTCGCTTCCGAATTCATCGACATCCCCGCATGCCCGCATCGCGGATAGCAACAATTCGGTGTTGGGGGGTAAACTTTCAACCACATGCAAAACCGTGATCCGGCTGTTGCTGGTTTCCGCCAGTTTCCTGGCATAATTGAAAGCCGGGATATCATGCGCCGAAAGATCGGTAGCAAAAAGGAGGGTTTCAATTCTGGTGGCTTTGGCGGTCATTGATTGTTGCATCAGGTTTTGTTGAACCCTGCTATTCAGTTATTCCATTGGCCGCCGCAACCCGGATCAGAAGCCGTTCGGCTGGGGGACAGTGATGAATCCCCCAGCCGAATGATATCCCTTCACCCGGTGGACGTGGACACCTCTTCGGGAAAGGTAACGGCGCTTTAACGATCTCGCTGCCTTGGCTTATTAGAACCGGATCCGGCTACCCACCATCACCTGGCGGATATCATCGGGATCGGAACCTGTGGCGGCGTCAAGCATGTACTGGCGGTAGGAGGTGTAAAGCTCCACACCCTTCCATGGCGTGACGACATAGGCGACGCCCCAGTTGGAGGATTCCTCACCCTGCACACCACGCAGGTCTTCGGTCCAGCCATACTCCACCGACATCGCATGAATGTCGAATTTGTAACCCAGTTTGAAATAGTAGTTTTCGGCATCGGTCCGCCCCGCCGCATCGAAGTCACGCAGCCCGTAGGCGCCGGTGAGATTCAGACCGAAAGGCATCAACCAGGAAACCGACCCGCTCAACTGCTTGTATGCAACGCCAGCGCGGCGGTTGCCATCGACATATCCCACGGCGGCGGCAACTTTGTTGCCTGCAAAATCAGCCGCGTAAAAGCCCGCCACTTCCCACGCTTCGCCGTTTGTGAAACTGGTGGCCATAGAGAATCCGCCGAACTTGGGGGTGTTGTAACGTACACGCTCGTTTCGCGAAATGCCGTCCATATTGTTGCGCACCTGTCCGACGGTAGCTCCACCATCGAAGTCGCTGCCATCACTATTCTTCCAAATAAAGCCACCCGCTGTATCAGCCACGCCGGAGTAATTGATCACGCTTGTGCCGGACAGGTCCATTTCAGCGGTGGAGTCGGCCGCGCCGGAGCCCTTGCCGATCTCGAACTTACCAAATTCGGTGTCGAAGAACAGATTGAGCCAGCGGTCGTTCCAGTTGAAGCCCCCATCATTGTTTTGATCCATTTTGAGAGCGGACGAGCTGTTGCGTTGGGCATCGAACTCCAGGTGAACACCGGCCGTCACTTTGCCAAAGGCCTTGGATGCATTGAACCGGAAACGGGTGGACGAGTTGGCGTTGTCGGCCACGAAGACATCGTCCCGATCGCCATCATCGGCCCACATGAACATCTGGTTGACCTGACCGGTCAGTTTGGCCTCGAAGGCATCGGCCGGCGTAAATCCGGCAAAGGCAATCAATGCGGCAGTACACAGGGACATCAGGGTACGGGTACAGGTGTGTTTCATTTGTTCCTCCTAGTAGAACAGTGAGATGAAAAGGGTTGTGTGGTTGAAAAATCGCAAACATGCCCAAACCATGCGGATTATGGCCTTGGCATCGTTAGGCGCGTGTTATGGATTTGTTAGAATATGATTAGGTGTGTCGAATTACGAACCGCCGCTTTCCCGGGCCGATTCTGCCTGGTTAAACCTATCCGGCCGCCCGTAAAGGCTCGGGAGCCGGCATTTCGGTCTGAAACAGGTGCCACATCCCCAAAAAGGCGTTTTCAAACGAGCGATCCCGCATGTAGTTGCGGGCCGCCTGCCCCATGGCCATACGCCGGCTGTTGTCGGCAACCAGCGCGCGCACCGCATCCAGGAGGCTATGGGCATCATCGGCACGGCACACCAGGCCGGTTTGCCCGGGAAGGATGTTTTCCATGGGACCGCCACTGTCTGAAACGATCACCGGCAGGCCCGAGGCCTGGGCTTCGAGCACCACGTTGCCGAAGGTGTCGGTGGTGCTGGGGAATACGAAAATGTCACTGGACGCATAGACCGCCGCCAGTTGGTCGCCTTCCAGGTACCCGGTGAAACAGCAGGGCAGGCCGCGCATCAGCGCCTGCATCTCCTTCAGGTAGGGGCCATCGCCCACCACAACCAATTGAACTTTAAACCCGGCACCCAGCAACTCCCGGAACGCCTGGGTCAGCAAATGCAGGTTCTTCTCCTTGGAGACACGTCCCACGTAAAGCAATTTGATACCGTCGGCCAGTGGGAACTGTTTTTGGAAAATACCGTTGCGCTTGTCCGGATGAAACCGCTCCACATCGATTCCACGGGGATAGATGCGGATCTTGGCCGGATCGATGCCCTTGGCGGCCAGTTCGTCGCGGGTGCTGTGCGAGGGTGCATAAATCACATCGAGCTGGTCATAGTACCAGATCACATATTTCCAGGCCAGCTCCGCGATGGTGGCATCCCCGGTGAGAATCCGGGCGTACTGTGGGATGGCGGTGTGGTAGGTGCCGCTGATGGGCAGATTCAGAATCCGGGCAATGGCCAGCGCCGCCAATCCCAATGGGCCCGGGGTGGCGGTATGGATATGGTCGATCCGCTGATCATAACAATAGGCCAGCATGTCCAGCAGCGGCGGGTAGAAGATCTTCTGCTCGGGATATTCCGGCAGCGCATAAGTGCCGATGGGTTTGAAATTGCACACGCCCGGCATCAGGTCGGCGGTCACCTCTTGCCGGCAGGTCACCAGTGTATAGGCCTTGTGGTTTTTCAAAGCGGCGGCCACTTGCTGCTGCAGTGTCAGGGCCACGCCGTTGACTTCGTAGAAAGTGTCGGTGAAATGGGCCAAACGAAAATCCTCTGTGTCCGCTGCGGATGCCGGCGCGCGGAACTGTCGGCGAAGTGTTTCGCTGAAAGCGCGGTCTTTGGAAAACTGTGCATAGGCTACGAAATACGGGGCCAGCAGCGTATAGAGCCCGCCGGCCGAGCCGATGGTCGAAAATATGTTGAAGACGTTGGCGCCGGACAGGTGGTCGAACAGGTTGTCCCCAAAATGGCGCATCACACGCATTGAAGCACGATTGACGAATTCGTGCCACTTGCATTCTCTGGCGCCGCCCTCTTCCGATAGCTCGCCGCCTTGGAAAAAATGTGGGTCATCATGCATCAATTGCGTGGTTTCATACCGCAGCAAAGTAAGCAGGGAATCGGTTACCGGCGCCTCGGCCCGTTTCTCCTTGCGATGCTGCCACAGCAGGTAGATCCGGGCGAACAATCCGGTATGGGCTTCGGCATCGGACCTCAAATGGCGGTCCATGAACCGCAGCAGCGGATCTTTGTCCGTGTAGCGATCCAAATTGAATTTACTTCGGTAGAACTGATAGGCAATGCTGTAGAAATTGTGGCCCATGGTCAGCGGCGTGGCCGGTTGGCATTGAATTTCCAGTACGGGTGCCGCAGCGCTCGCGTCGAGCTCCGCGGGGTCTTGTGCGTGCGCGATTTCGGTATAGGTGCGCGCGATGTTCAAACCGCTGTGATCATCGGATCCGGCCCACAAATACTTCTTCCAGGGCTCCGGGTGCAGGGGCGCCAGACCGTGCTGGTCACTGATCTGGGCAATCGTGTCGGCCGACAGATTCTCCACCACCTGGCGCAGGCA
>JAGTVD010000320.1 GCA_018224505.1 Desulfatitalea sp.
AAGGAGGAGAAGGGCGGACGGCTGGTCCGGATTCATGCCACCATCCACGTGGAGCGCAACTCCCAGAAGGGCATCCTCATCGGCAAGGGCGGTGCCAAGCTCAAACAGATCGGTGAAGCCGCCCGCAGCGAAATCGAGCGGATGGTGGGCTGCCAGGTTTTTCTGAAGCTTTTCGTAAGGGTGCAGAAGAACTGGTCCCGGGACACCAAGGCGATAACCCGGTTCGGATACTGAGTGGGCGCGACCACTAATAAGATCAGACCTGTGTTTTTTGACGCATGATCCTCTCCTATCACCCCATCATCGATGCGGATGCCAATCGCCTCTGCGCCGGGCGGCTGCCCGACGTTGAAGACCAGGCCGCCATCCAAAGGGCCACCGCGGTGATTGTGCCCCAGGGATGCGGCCCTGAGCTCTACCGCATGGCCCGCACCCATTGCCGCCATGTTTTTCCCAACCTGGATGTACGCTTCGACCACCCCGGCAAATGCGGTCAGGTCGGACTGTTCCGGCATCTGGGCATCGCCCACCCCCCCACCGAGTTGTTCGACAGTGTGGTTGCTTTCCACGGCCGGGAAACCCCATTGCCCCTGCCGGCGGTGATCAAACTGGATTGGGGCGGAGAGGGCCGGACCGTGTTCAAGGTCGACGACCTTGACGGGCTGAACCATGTACTGGCGCACCTGGAGGCGTGCGAACGGACCGGCCAGCAGGGGTTTCTGGTGCAACCCTGTCTGCCTCATCACCGTCGCTGCCTGCGGGTCACGGTGATCGGCACCCGTCAAAGCGCCTACTGGCGCATTCAGCCCGATCCGGACCGCTTCGGTACCAGCATCTCCTCCGGCGCCCGCATCGATTTGCGGGCTGATCCCCACCTGCAGGCCGCCGGCCTTGCCGTGGTGCGTCCCTTTTGCCGGCGCACCGGCCTGCAATTGGCCGGTTTCGATTTCATTTTTGATGAACGGACCCTGGCGGCCGGCCGCGTCGAACCGCTGATGCTGGAGATCAACTACTATTTCGGCCGCTCCGGCCTGGGCGGCTCCGAGGCGTTCTACAAGATCCTGACCGCCGAGGTGGACCATTGGTTGGCCGGGCTGGGGTTGCAGCGGAAATGACATCCTTTCGATCGTCCCGCATGATCAAATTGTTGTCCTTGATTTTTTTGGCTATTTGGATAAACTCGAAGGCTTGTCGGGCATTGTCGAATGAAATGGGCGGGAATCATGGCCAGGGATCGATTCATTACACCGTTTGCATATGATCTGGAGGCAACGGACCTTGCCGCCGAAAGGCGCAAGGCGCGTGAACTGCGGGCTTCCCAATGGTGGAAGCGTCAGTGCGCCAAAGGAAGTTGTTACTGGTGTGCAGCCGCCACACCGGCCAGGGAGCTGACCATGGACCACATCGTGCCCATCGCCCGCGGCGGCAAAAGCTCCAAGGGCAATGTGGTGCCCTCCTGCAAGGCCTGCAACAGCAAGAAGAAGCAGTTGCTGCCCATGGAGTGGGAGGCTTATGTGCAAGCGGTGCGCAGCCGGGATGAAGGAGCGGTGGATGCCGAATGACCCTGGTCGGTTATGTGTCCTGGTGGTGGATGATGAACCGAGGATCCGCGACAGCTTGCAGCGGGTGCTCGATCCCATGGGCTACCGCGTTCTGACGGCAGCCAACGGCCGGGAGGCGTTGGAGACCCTGGCCAGCGAGCCGGTGTCCATTGTGCTGCTGGACCTGCAGATGCCGGACATGCATGGCATGACGGTACTGCATGCCATTCGCGCGCGGGATCCCCATATCGTTGTGATTATCATCACCGGTTTCAGCACCGTTCAGACGGCGGCCGAGGCCATGCGCAACGGGGCTTACGACCTGCTGCCCAAACCCTTCGATCCCGGCCAGTTGCGCCTGGCCATCGCCCGGGCGCGGGAAAAGATGGCCCTGGAGGCCGCCGCCCGCCATCTGCAGCAGGAAAAACGGCAAACGCTGGCCGATCTCTCTTTGGAAAAGAGCCGGTTGCACGCCATTCTCGATGCCCTGCCCATCGGGGTGGTGGTCACCGACAGCGATGGCGCCGTGGTACTGTTCAATCCCGCCTTTGCCCGTTTCATGGCGTTGCCCCCGGGCATGGCCCCAGGGGATAGCCTGTCATCTTACGTTCAGGATAACGGGCTGCAAAGGCGCATGCTGGATCTTTCCGTCGGTTGCCTTGCGGATGGCGGACAGGAGGCGTCCTACGAGTTCAACATGGGTGGTGAGTCGTTTCTGCTGGCCCGCGGCCGGCCGGTCACAGGCGAGCAGGGCCAATGTCTGGGGGCGGTGGTGACCCTTGTGGACATCACCGCCATGAAGGTGCTCGACCGGCTCAAAGGAGAGTTCGTGGCCAAGGTGTCCCACGAGCTGCGATCCCCCCTGTCCACCATCCATGAACAGTTGGCCATGGTGCTGACCGACCTGGTGGGGCAGTTGTCCCCCACCGACGAGCACCTGCTGTCCCGGGCCAAGGAGAAAACCCAGGGGCTTATCTCCCTCATCGGTGACTTGCTGGATTTGTCCCGCATCGAATCGGGCGTGGTCTGCAGCGCACCCACATCGGTGCAGCTGGACGAGCTGCTGGAAAATATCATTGCCTTTCTGGGAACCAAAATCGCCGCCAAGCACCAGACCATCCGTCTGATCCGCGGCAAGACGCCGCTTGCGGCCATCCAGGCCGATCCCCTGGCATTGGAAAGCATTTTCGGCAACCTGATTGCCAATGCCATCAACTACTCCCCCGACGGGGGCGCCATCGAGGTCATTCTCGATCGCACCGACGCTGATTTACGGGTTGCGGTGCGGGACAA
>JAGTVD010000321.1 GCA_018224505.1 Desulfatitalea sp.
CACCGCCATCTACCTGGCCTCCCAGAAAGCGCCCCACCTGCTGGGGGCCGTTTCCGTGGCCGCATACTCCTACATGGCCCTGGTGCCTATTATCCAACCGCCCATCATGCGTCTGCTCACCACCCCGCAGGAACGCGCCATCGTCATGGAGCAGCTGCGCGAGACCACCAAGCGGGAAAGAATCCTGTTTCCGATCGTGGTCGTCTTGGTGACCGGATTGTTTCTGCCCACCGCCCTGCCATTGCTGGGCATGCTGATGCTCGGCAACCTGTTCCGGGAGTGCGGAGTGACCGAACGTTTGAGCAAGGCCGCCCAGAACGAAATGAACAACATCATTGTCATTTTCCTTGGCCTGACCGTGGGTGCCAAGTGCAGCGCCGCATATTTTCTCACTGTTCAGACCATCCAGATCGTTGTTCTGGGCCTGATCGCCTTCGCCATCGGCACGGCCTCCGGTGTCATCATGGGCAAAATCATGTGCAAAGCCACCGGCGGCAAGGTGAACCCCCTCATCGGGGCGGCCGGCGTTTCGGCAGTGCCCATGGCTGCCAGGGTGTGCCAGACGGTCGGCAGGGAGGCCAACTCATCCAACTTCCTGCTAATGATCGCCATGGGTCCCAACGTGGGCGGTGTCATCGGGTCTGCCATTGCCGCGGGAATATTCCTGGCGATGTTGTAGGGCCATGGCTACCCCTTTTCCCTTCCGATCCGGCCGGCCATTGACCAGGCGGCGCCAAAACCCGCAACGCGGGTTTTGGCGCCGCCTGGTCAGGTTATTGGGCTGGGGTGTTTTGGGGTTTGTGGCGGCCCTCTTCCTGCTGCTTCTGATATTCCGCTGGATACCGATCCCCACCAGCGCCTTCATATTGGGCCACCAATGGAAAGGCGGCCGGCCGGAATACACCTGGGTGGCATGGCAGCACATTTCCGCCACCATGCCCATTGCCGCTGTGGCCGCTGAGGACCAGCGGTTTTTGGAGCATTGGGGCTTCGACCTCGAAGCCATTGCCGAAGCCATCCAGGAGAACCGCTGGCGGGCCAAACCTCGCGGTGCCAGCACCATCTCCCAGCAAGTGGCCAAGAATCTCTTCCTCTGGCACAATTCAAGCTGGCTGCGCAAAGGCCTCGAAACCGGCCTGACGGTTGCGATCGAAATTTGCTGGCCCAAGCGGCGCATTCTGGAAGTTTATCTGAATATCGCCCAGTTTGGTCCGCGCACCTTCGGCGTCCATGCCGCCAGTCGCCGCTATTTCGACATTCCCCCTTCCCGGCTGGACGGTCGGCAGGCCGCCCTGCTGGCAGCGGTACTTCCCAGTCCGGGCAACTACAGCCTCTCGCCGCCGTCCCCCTTCGTGAACCAACGGGCGGATCAGATCCAGGAACAGGTCCGAATGCTCGGCGGCCCGGGTTTCCTGGGCATTCTGGACCCGCCAGGAAATCCCTCGCGCGTCCGATAGTCAAACCGATCCGGCAATCAGGGATCCATTGTATCGGCTTTTTCCAAAAACGCGACCACCAGGGCGATGGTGTGGTCCACATCCGCTTTACACACCATGGCCACCGGCGCATGGAGATAGCGCGTGGGCACGGACAGGGCGCATGCCTTGACCCCGACCCCGACAATCTGGCTGATCGCCGCATCGGTGGCGCCGGTGTTCTTGACGATTAATTGATGGGGGATACCGGCCCCTTCGGCCAAGCCGGTCAGAAAGTCGACCAGGGGCCGGTGGGAAAGCATGGCCCGGTCCGACAACCGGATCTCCGGCCCTTTGCCCTGGACTGTAGCCAGGGTGTTGGCCGGCAGCTTGAGTCCCGGAGTATCCGACGCCACCGTTCCTTCCAGCGCCAACACAATATGGGGCTGGACCCCAAACACGGCCGGCCCGGCCCCCCGCAGGCCGTACTCTTCCTGGGTGGAAGCAATCAGGTATAGATCACACCCGCGTTTGGCCGCCCTGCGCGCTGCGGTCAGCATGGCAAACAGCCCCACTCGGTCGTCCAGGGCTTTGGCGAAAAAGGCGTGGTCGTTTTCCCAACCGTCCGTACCGAAGGTGACCGGATCCCCCACACGCACCAGGGCGTTCACCTCTTCCGGGGGCAACCCCGGGTCTATGAAGCTCTCGGCGATGGGCAGCGCTTCCTTGCTCTCGGCGCCGTTGCCTTTTTTCAACATGTGGGGCGGGATGCTGCCCACGATGCCCGGAAGATCCCGGCGCCCGTGAATCACCACCTTTTGAGCGCCGAACACCCGCGGATCGATCCCCCCCACAGGCATGACCCGCACAAAGCCGGTCGTTTCGATTTTACTGACCAGAAACCCGATCTCATCCATGTGGGCCACCAGGGCCACCCGCGGCCCGGAGCCGGGCAAGTGGCCGATCAGGCTGCCCATGGCATCGGTGCGCATTTCGGCACCGATCTGTTGAAACTGATCGGCCACCAGGGCTCTGACCTTTTCTTCACGGCCGGAGACACCGGGGGTTTGGACCAGTTGGTGTAATAGCTGATAATCCATTGTTGAACTCCTTTATGATCGAAAAACATTTTGCGGTATAGATTTGCGGGTTTCGTTGGTTGACGAAGCTTGGGCGCTATCGACTGAAGTCATGGCTGGCCAGGGTGGCGGCGAGGCTGTGGACGACGGCGTCGCACAATTGCCGCCAGCGGGCTTTATCTTCGAAAAAAAAACGCTGGTTCAGTTCCAGTTCAAGGCCCACGTAGCGCTGCGCAAAGACCCGTCTCAAGGCCGACGGCAACCCGTCGGAAGTCCCTTTGTAGGGGGCATTGCGCCGGATGCGGCAGGCCGGTTGGGCTGTCTGCAAAACGCTTTTCCACGCATCGCAAAAACGGCGCTCGATCCGCCTTTGCGGATCGTAGAGCAACCCCACATCCATGGTGCGCACCCGGCCGTCCAACACCGGCGTAAAACTGTGACAGGCGATGTGTACCACCGTGGCCCCGCTGTCGTAGGCCGCTTGCACCGCTGCCCGCACCCGGACACGATGGGGGGTGTGGTAACGGACGACCAACTGTTGCCGATCGGCCGCCGCAAGTCCGCGGGTGATGTGGGAAAAGAGCCCGGGCCGCCCCGGAGTGCGGTTCAGATCCACCAGCAGACGCGAGGTGGCCGCGGCCAGCAGCGGGGCATCCAAATGTGCCGCCATCTGATGGGCATATTCGAGCGCCCCCGGATCAAACCCCCGGTGGGTGGCCAGCAGGTCACCATGCGCCGCGAATAAGTGCCGATACGGTTTGGGGATGGCATTGCCCCCGTGCTCACAAGATAGGATCACCTGATAATCAGCCATGGAACATCTTACCCTGGTGCAGGCAGTCACAAAGGGTGCGGTACACCGCGACCTGCCGCTCCCGGTGCAAATCCCCCGACAGCACTTGCACGATACGACGCGCAAGGCAGCCCTCGTTCAACAGGGTGGCCAGCGGTTCGGTCAGGGCGCTGTCCGGTGCGCCTGCGGTCAGGCAGGTGGCGGACAGGTGCTGCCACACCTCCCCGGCGGTACGCCGGCTCGCATCCATGCCCAGGGCCTGCAAATAGGCACTGTCGTCGATCACCGCCCCATCGCCCTCCCGAACCACGGCCACCAGGAGATCGGCTAGGCGCGTGGTCTCCATGGCCTGAAGGGTTGCCATGGCGGCCCATCGCTCCCGGCAAACCGCTTGCAAGGCGCCCTGGATGAGGATCGCCACCGCAATGTCGGCCGCCGGGCACTCCTGCACATCCAGCACCCGGATCTCGATGGCGCCACGCTCGAAGCGGGCAATGGCCCCCCGGGAGTTGAGAAAGGGTTGGCGCAGAATGCCATCCGGGTCCAGGGGACCGATGGCGGCATACATGGGCTGGAAGATCTTTCGATCGTAATCCGCCGCCGAGGCCACCGGCTCGGGAACGATCCGCCCGGCCACGGCAGGCACCCGATCGGCATTGTGCTGGTAAACGGCCATGCGGCTGTCCAGAAATCCGGTCAGGCGACCCTCGAGAATGGGTGAACTGGCCGTCAGGGCCGGCATAAGGGGCAGCAGCAGGCGGATGGCGGCATGAAGCCGGGCGAATTCCCCGTCACCGCAAAAAGGCAGGTTGATGTGCATGCTCTGCAGGTTGGACCACCCGTGGCCCCGGCAACGGAAGATGCGGTCGTAGGCTTCGTAGACCGGGCTGTAGTCGTGGGGCCAGAGCACGGTTTCGGACTGGGGATCCATCCAGGGGTGGCAGGCCGTGGGCATGAGCCGTCCATTGAATGCACCGGCAATGGCGTCAATGCGTTGCACATCCGATTGAAAAGTGGTGGCCAGCCCGTCCAGGGTCGGAGCGGGCCCGTTGGTCTTGAGTTCGATCACATGCGAAACCAACTCGTTGGACCAGGCCAGCGGCCCCATTTCCACCTCGGAAACGATCTCACCGGCCGCCGCGGCCAGCACCCGGTCCGCCGAGGGCATCACCGCAAGCGTGTCGCGGTCGACGATCATGTACTCCAACTCGATGCCGATGGCCTCGAACAGGTGCAACGGCATGTCACTCATGGAATGCGGCTCCCGGCCTTGCGATTTTCGATGCGCTTGAGAAACACCTCCATAATCCGCAGGTAGAGCTCGTCCTGCAGCACATCGTCCTCGTAACCCGCATCGATGTTGGGGTTGTCGTTGACCTCGATCACACAAGCCCCTTTGCCCACCTGCTTGAGGTCCACACCGTAAAGCCCATCACCGATGAGATTGGCGGCCTTGAGGGCCGTCTTGACCACCCCGGTGGGCGCCTTTCCCACCGGCAGGGTTTCCACCTTGCCGTACACCTCCCGCCCCCCCTTGTCCTTGCGTACGATCTGCCAGTGGTTGCCGGCCATGTAGTACTTGCAGGCAAACAGTGGTTTGCGGTCCAGAATGCCGATACGCCAGTCAAACCCGGATGGCAGGTACTCCTGGGCGATCACCAGCTCCGATTTCTTGAACAGCAACTTGAGCTGCTCGAGCAGTTCCTCCCGGTTCTCCACCCGCACCACCCCCTGGGAAAAGGCGCTGTCAGGCTGCTTGAGGATGCACGGGTAGCCCATCTCGTCCATCAGGAGATCCATATTGCGGTTGTGCACGATCAGTGTCTTGGGAATCGGAATCCGGGCCCGCCCGAGCAGTTCGGCCAGATACACCTTGTTGGAGCAGCGCAGGATCGACTCCGGATCGTCGATCACCACCAAGCCTTCGGCCACGGCCTTGCGCGCCAGGCGGTAAGTATGGTGATCCACGTTGGTGGTTTCGCGAATGAAAAGGGCGTCGAACTCTGAAAGCCGGTTGGAATCCTCCCGCGTGATCAACTCGGTGCCGATGCCCAATTCGTCAGCCGCCTTGACAAACCGCTTGAGCGCCTTGGCGTCCGATGGCGGCCGCTGCTCGGCCGGGTCCTGTAAAATGGCCAGATCGTAACGCGAAACGGAACGCTTGGGGATATAGAGCTTCTTACCGGCGAAATATTCGGAAGCCACCGCCTGGGCGAATGCATGATCTTCCTTGGGAATCTCTTTGACGGCCATCGGAGAGACATTGGTCAGTTGCCAGTTGCTGTAATTTCCGAAATCGGCACGCAAAAAAGGCGTGGGAAAAAACTTGAACAGCCGCGAACCGATGGCCTCGAAGCGTTTGTCCGCACATTTTCCGAAGTAGATATGGATGGAGCGCTTCTGCGGGTCGTCCGGGGTGAACAGCTTCTGCATCCCTTCGGCCAACTCCTCGGACGTCAGGCGGATAATGCCCACCGACTTCATGTCCTGGATGGTGGTGATATTGGGCACCGGCTTGTGATTGCGGGCTTCGGCCAGCAAGCTGACATAATAGCCGATGCTCTGGTAACGATAGGAGCGACAGATATTGAACACCTTGGCTCCCTTGAGCCCGGAAAAGGAGTGGTCCGACAAATAGGTGCGGGCGGCCACCGGTTCGACACCGGAAAAAGCCAGCGGGCACTCCTCGGGATTTTCGATCACCACCAGAACAGTCACACATACCTCCTTTAAACCAAGCAACCGTGAACCTTGACAGACCCATCCCTACTCAGGCAACCGAGTGCTTATCAGCGTCCTTGTTCGGTGTCACGATCAGCAAATTGGCATCGTAGGTCAAAATGCCCAGCATAATGGCACACACCAGCCGATTGAGGCGCACCGGGTAAATCTGACTGTCGCTGATCGGGTTGGGCAGCAGCGGGTCGGCCACCAGGGCAGTGCGGGCGGCCATGTCATAGCCGCACAGCACAACGAAATGGCCGGTGGGTTCGCCTTTGATGTCATTATAGTGCATCTCCCGTCCGACCTCGATCTCCCGTGCCGTACGGTACAGAAAGGTCGCTGAAAGCCCGGTCAGTATGGGCACCGAGCGCTTGAGCAGGCCGCGGATCAGGCTGGCGGTCAGGTCTTCGAAACGGATGGTGCCCCCCAGGCGCAGGAATTCCAGATAGGCATGGGTGGCGGCGCGCATCTTGGCATCGCTTTTCACCCGCATCTGCCGTGCCAGCCGCTCCTGCATCCCGGCCTTGTCCAACTTGAACCATGTCGGATCGAAAACTTGTAAATTGAAAGTGTAGAGCTTGGCCCGATAGCCACGGCGCAAGGCGTGACAGCCCAACAAAACGGCCAGTGTCCCCCCCCCTTTGAGTTGCTTGACCTGCCGGATCACCTGCTTCAGGGAAATCTTGTCATTATAGTAGTTGTACACCGCGTGCAGACAAGTGGGGCCGCAAGTGGTGTCGTCCGGTTGTGTCAGAATATCGAAACGCAGTTGGGTATCCATGGCCAAATCGAAAATATTGTCAATGGTTTCAGCTGAGAAGGCATAGCAACAATGCCGGTCGCGGTCAAGCGGCAGTAGAAGATGAACCCCTTTTATTTTATATAATGCAGCGGTTGGGTATCGCGGCGGGTTCGGGAATTGGGTCACAGGGCAATCGCTGGCATCCGCATTGATAGACGCTATCGTGTGGATGGTGAGCCGGTGATCCCGGTTGTGGCGTGGGGCGCTGCACGCACCAGTGTTCAACTGCTGGTTCTGTTAAAGATGAAAATCCCCTGCCGCTTCGGGTTGGTAGAGGATATCCTCGATCTTTATACGACGGACACCGGCCGGCACTTGCCATTCGACCACATCCCCCTTGGCATAGCCCAGAATGGCCGTCCCCACCGGGGCCAGTACCGAAATGGCACCTTTATCGGCATCGGCGTCACGGGGAAAAACCAGGGTGCAGGTTCGGGTCTCCGAAGTATCCAGGTCGCGCAGAACAACTTTTGAGTTCATGGTCACCACATCCGGGCGCACCTCTTTCGAAGATACGATTTCAGCCTCATCCAGCTCTTCCGCCAGCGCTTCGAGATCGCTGCGCCCGCCACCGAACTCCTCGGCCACCGCGATCAGTTCCTCCAGCCGCGCCTTGTCGAACTGGGTGATACAGATGTCTCTTTCCGTCATGGCTTTTCCCCGAAATGTAATGCCGTCCGATGGGCGGTTCCTGACCATTGATAACACGATGTCCTGCTACGCTCCCATGCGGTAACTCAACATATGCCTTGACGCTTGTCAAGATGAGACGTCACAGGGCTCAGGGCGATCGCATGTAAATTCATGCATGGTACATGCACAGGTCAAGTGCTCCGCCACCTTTTTGGCGTGTAAGGAGGTGCGCCCGGTAGCGGGGGTGGGGCGCTGCGTCCGCAATGGGGTTTTAGTGACGCTTGGGGGTGTGCGCAGGGTTGTTCGGCCCGCACTGTCTGAACGCAGTGAGTTTGCGGGCCTACCCGG
>JAGTVD010000322.1 GCA_018224505.1 Desulfatitalea sp.
CTGGTGGAGAAGGAGTACAAAGCCGGCGTGGGCTCCCTGGTCCGGCTCAACGAAGCCCAGCGCGACCTCATTGTGGCCCAGGCGCAACTGGCCCTGGCCCGGGTGGCATTGCGGGTCTCCTGGTACGACCTGCAAACGGCCACTGGTCAGATTCTGGAGACCTTTCAGGCCCAATAGCGGCGGCGGTTATTCACTGAACCCGTAATGAAAGACCTCGTATTGGGTCGCCCCGCCCAACAGGGCATCGATCTGCTCCTGGATTCTCTGACGATCGACACTTTTGAGCCATTTGACCCACGCGTCGGACGATTGCCAATTGCTGATGACCAGGAATTCCTCGGGGTTGTTCAGGTTACGAAGGGTTTCCCCGGAAATGTACCCCTCCTGATTCATGGCCAGGGAACGCATCTGCCTGAACAGGGGAATCATCTCTCTGGCTTTGCTTTCCGGCACGACTCTTTTAATAAGTGCTTTTACGGCCATAACAACCTCCTTGCCTGAACGGCGGGTGGGGTGAGGGAATGTGGCCTTGCTGCGGATACACTGAAAGGCCCGTAGTCACGGATATCCGAGATTTTCGCTATTGATAAGTATAAGGGGCACTTGCTCTTAAAGTCAAAGGCAAAATGGGCGCCGCGGGTGGGTGGTGGTCAAGCGGTTGGTCGGTTCCGCAGTTATTCGATTGGTCGTTTGGTTGGTCATTCAGTCAGCCGGTTTGTCGGTTGGACTCGGTGATCATCATCGACCTGCAATGGCCTCAATGGCGAATACGTGATCGGCCCGTTGTAATCTTCTTGGCGAGCCCTTAGTTGAAGTCGGCCTCAGCGCTGGATGGCATCTCGATGCCACGGCGTTCGAGCAGGGTCCCTGCGGAGCGATACAGATCGGTCAGGGACTTGAGATAATCCACCACCGCGCGCACTTCGTCGATACGGCTGACCAGCAGGTCCTGCTGGGCCTGGGCCACGAGCAAATTGGTGGACCGGCCCACCCGGAACTTCTCGGTCTCGATGCGCAGCTTTTCTTCCTGCCACTGGCGGGTAGCCCCGCTGGCGGAGATCTGCTCCCGGGTGCGGTTGACCTCCAGGTGGGCGATACGGATATCCATTTCCACCAACTGGCGTAAATTATCCAACGCTTTTTCCGCCTGCTCGCGTCCGAGTCGGGCGCGCCGGTACCGGGCTTTGGCCCCGCGGTTGACCAGGGGATATTCCAGTGCGACGCCTACCCGGGCGTCATAATGATCACTGTCCAAATCACTGAAAGCACCGCCAAACGAGCCGGCATAACCGCTTTTACCCAAATTCACGAACAGCTCCAGACGGGGTAAAAGCCCGTTTCTGGTCTGCACCACCTCCAACTCCCCCCGGTTGATCTCCAGGTGGGCCTGGTTCACTTCCGGTCGGCGTCGCAACCCCTCGTCAACGTAAACCGAGGCCCCGTCAATAAATACCTGCGGGATCACCGGTGGATGGGCCAAGGTCACCTCACGGTCCCACCACTGCCGGCCCGGAGGATTGACCAGGTGCAGCAAGCGCAGGCGGTTTGTGGCCACAGCATTTTTGACATCGATCAAGCCCTGCCGCTGGCGGGCCACCTCGGCCTGCACCGCCGGTAGTTCCGCTTGGGCCAGGGCGCCCACGTCGATCATGGCCCGGGTGTCGGCCAACTGCTGTTCAGCCAGCTTAAGGCTCTCGCGAACAATTTCAATCTGCCGCAGCGACAGGGCATAATCCCAATAGGCATGTTCCACCTGCGCCACCAAGGCTTCACCAAACCCTTGCAGTTCATAGATGCTGATCCGGGTCTGCACCTGGGCCTGCCGCAACCGTGCCAGGTTGACCGGCCGACCGAAGCCTTGCAGCAGGAATTGGCTGACGGTCACCCCCAGGCGGCTGACATGCGGGCCATCGCCCGGCCAACCGGCATCGGTGCGCCCGGCGCTGGCTTCCACAGCGACCCCCGTGCCGGTGGGAAAATAGGTGTCCAGTGCAATGAACCCTTCGTGGGCCTTGTTGACCTGTTTGTCGTCGAGGTCTGGAGGCCGCGGGCCCTCGGTGCGCTGGATGGCGGCGCCGGCCGACAAAACGGGATCGAAGGCGGCCCGGGCCTCTTCCTCGAAACTTTGAACCATGGCGGGGGTGAGGCGCTGCACCGCCAGGGAGCGGTTGTTTTCGAGGGTCATGAGAATCGCCTCGGCCAAGGTAACCTCCATGGCGCCGGCGGTCCGGGCACTATTCACTACCGAGGGTGCCAGGGGAAACGGGGTATCGGCGGCTGCAACGGCCGACGACACCAGCGAAACGATCAGCAGCCAAAAGGGCAAAGCGCGCAGATGGTCACTCATGGACGGGTTCCTCATGGTTTCGCGGTGCAGCTCAAGTATCATAGACTGGCGCTTTCCCTGTCCAGATGCTTGCGGGCGATCAGCGCGTATACCGTGGGCACCACGATCAGGGTGATGAAGGTGGAACTGAACAGGCCGCCGACAATCGCCCGGGCCATGGGGGCCTGGGCTTCACTGCCTTCACCCAGGCCCAGGGCCAATGGGGTCATGGCCAGCATGGTGGTCATGGCGGTCATCATGATCGGCCGCAGCCGGCGCCGCCCGGCCTCTTCGACGGCTTCGGCCATGGGCAGTCCGTCACGCCGTCTGAGCAGGTTGATGTGATCCACCAGCAGGATGGCATTGTTGACCACGATGCCGCCGAGCATGATGCAGCCGATATAGGATTGCACATTGAAGGTGGTTCCGGTCAGAAAAAGCATCAGTATTACGCCGATGGCGGCAAAAGGAACGGAAAACATCACCGTCAACGGATCGCGCAGGGACTCATAAAGCGATGCCATGACCATATAGACCAGCAACAAAGCCAATACGAAACTCAATAACAGCTCACGAAACGATTTCTGCTGCTCCTCGTAATCACCGCTGATCGGTATGGTGAAATCCTGGGGTACCGGAATGGTCTCCAAACCGCTGCGGATATCGGCCAGGATGGCGCCCATGTCCCGGCCGCTGTATTCGGCTGTCACATAGACCACCCGCTCCTGATCTTTGCGTTCGATAAACATGGGCCCGCGGCGGGGTTCCGTGCTCACGACGTTGCGCAGGATGACCGGTTCGCCGTCGCTGTTGGTGACCGGCAGATCCAGGATCTCCCGCAGCGAGCGTTGCTCCGCATCGGCCAGCTGCACCAAAATGGTGTATTCATTGCCCGCTTCGCGGAAAGCGCCGGCCGAGGTTCCGGACAACACCGTCTGCAGCATATTGGCCACCTGGGAGACGGTGAGCTTCATATCCGCGGCCTTGGCCCGATCCACCACGATCAACTCCTCGGGGGTACCGGATTCCCGGCTCACACGGGTGTCGGTGACACCCGCCACGGCGGCAATCACCGCTTCCACCTGGCGCGCCAGTGCATCAGCGGTCTCCAGATCGTGGCCGCGCACATCCACCTGGATGCGGTCGTCCCCCTGGGCCCCCATGCGAAAAATAAAGAGGCCCTGTCCCGCCCGGGTGCGGATCTGCAAGCCGGGCAGCTCGGTCATCTGCCGCCTGAGATCCTGGGCGATCTGCTCGCTGGAGCGGCTGCGCTGATTCGCCGGCACCAGGGCGACGCGCAACTCGCCGGTATTGCCGCCCCAGGCCCGCCAGGGGGTGCCGCCGATGAAAGCGACAGTGTTCTGGATCTCCGGAACGGAGGCGTACACGATGGCCTCGATCTCTTCAAAGGCGCGGTCCACCACCGCCAGCCGGGTACCCACGGCCATCTCCGCATTGACCCGCACCTCGCCCTCGTCGGTGGACGGCATCAGCTCCACCCCCACCAGGGGGATCAGCGCCAGGCATGCGACCAGCAAGCCCGCTGCTCCGCCGAGGGTGCGGAGACGGTGAGCGAGGGTCCAGCGCAGCAACTGCCGATAACGCTCTTCCAGACGGCCGTAGAACCCCTCGATCCGACCGGACAACCTGGCACTCCGCGCCATTGGCGCGTTTGCCACGGGCGCCTTGGCGGCGCCTCCCCCGCGGGCGGCCAACATGGGGACAAGCGTCAACGCCACGGTGAGCGAGCAGGCCAGGGCAAAACCCACCACGTAGGCCAGCTGCCGAAAAATGAGTCCGGACATCCCTTCCACGAACACCAGGGGCAGAAACACCGCCAGGGTGGTGATGGTGCTGGCCGTGACAGCGGCCCGCACCTCCTGACTGCCGTGGATGGCGGCGCTCATGTTGCTATGCCCCTGTTCGCGCAGCCGGTAGATGTTCTCCAGCACCACGATGGCGTTGTCCACCAACATGCCGATACCCAGGGCCAAGCCGCCCAAGGTCATGATATTGAGCGTGAAGCCGCCCCAATACATCAGGGCGAAGGTGGCGACGATGGAGATCGGGATGGTGGTGACGATGATGGCCGTGCTGGCAATGTTGCGCAAGAACATCAAGAGTACGAAGACCGCTAAAACGCCGCCATACAGTATGGAGCGGCCGACATTGGCAATGGAGCGCTTGATGTAGTCCGAGGTATCGATGATGGAGATGATGCTCAGTTGGGGGATATCCCGGTTGATCCGCTCGATCTCCGCCAGAACACCGTCGGCCACCTCCACCGTGTTCTTGCCCGACTGCTTGTTGACCGCCAGGCGCACGCCCGGATTGCCGTTGACCCGGATGATGCGGGTCACCTTTTCCCACCGGTCCACAACCGTGGCGATCTCACGCAGCTTGATGGACGCCCCGTCGCGCACCGCGACCACCGTATCCCCCAGTTCATCCAGGCGGGTGAACACGCCGGGGGTACGGATGGTGATATCCAGCAGACCCTGCTGGATGGATCCGGCCGGCAGAGTGATATTCTCGGCCCGAATGCGTTGGATGATCTGTTCCACGCCGATATCCAGCGCCTTGATCTTGTCCGGGTCGAGGTTCACATGTATTTCCCGCTCCAGTCCGCCCTGGATATCCAGGGATGCCACCCCCGGCACCCGTTCGATGCGGTACTTGATTTGATGATCGAGAATGGACCTTACCTGGATGGGATCGAGGTTGCTAGAAACCCCCAGGATCAGGATCGGGAAGGAGGCCGTATCGAACTTGCGCAATACCGGCCGATCGGCATCGTCCGGCAGGCGCGAAAGCACGCGGTCCAGGCGGTCGCGGATATCATTGGCGGCCGAATCCAGGTCGGTGCCCCAGGTAAAGGTCACCCGCACACTGCTTTGGCCTTCGGACGACATGGAGGTTACCTCCTCCACACCGGGCACGGCACTGACCGCCTCTTCCACCGGTCGGGTGACCAACTCCTCCATCTCTTCGGGGCTGGCGTTGCGATACGCTGTATTGATACTGAGGGTCGGATAGGTGATGTCGGGCATCAGATCGATGGCCAAACGCGACAGCGATACCAGCCCGAGGATGATCACGATGAGCGCCGCCATCACCGTCATGACGGGGCGTTGAGCGGCCAGCGTGGACAGGTTCATGACGGCCCGGCCCCATCAGTGGGGGAAGCCGCCCGCGTCCGGCGTTCCGGGATAGTGATGGCGGCGCCGTCCACCACCAGATGAACCCCCAGGGTCACCACCTCGCCTTCCAGCGGCGGATCGAGCACTTCGGCGCTGTCACCGTCCGTGATGCCAACGGTCACCGGCACGAAGCGGGCCGTGCCGGCCTCCCGGTCGGCCAGAAAGACGCCGCGCTCGCCGCTGCGCGTCACCAGGGCCGACACCGGCACCACCGTGGCTTTTTCGCGAAAGGCAAACTGGATGTGGCTGCGCACGAACATGCCCGGCTTCAACTGCATCTGCGGATTGAGCACCTCGATCTCCACGCGGGCCTGGCGCGAAGTCTCCTTGAGCTCCGGCGCGATGCGGATCACACGCCCGGGGAAGGTCTCGCCGGGATACGCATCAGTAGCCAGCTCGGCATTCAAACCCACAACCATTTTGGCATAGTCGCGCTCGATGACATGGACCACGGCATTGAGGCGTGTGATATCCAACACCGAAACAATGGGCGTATTGGCGGACAACAGTGCCCCTTCATCCATGAATCGCTCGCCCACCACCCGCACAATGCCATTGCCTGCGGGCAGATGGATGCGGGTGTATGCCAGACGCACCTCGGCCAGACGCAAAGCCGCTTCCCTTTGGGCCACCTGGGCCGCCGCGAATCGCATCCGGGCCTGAAGCGCATTGTATTCCGATTCGGCGGCATCGAGCTGGGATTCCGAAGCGATCCGCTGCCGGTGCAGCGCCACCGTGCGTTCGAATTCCCGCCGGCTGTTCTCCACAGTGCCGGTCACCTCCTCGAGAGTGGCCC
>JAGTVD010000323.1 GCA_018224505.1 Desulfatitalea sp.
CCCGATCATCGGATTCAAAATCCTCGGAATAGCTCGCTATGCCTCCGGTTTTGAATCCGATGATCAAACCAATCCGACCCAAATCCGGGCGCCTAAAATGCGAATTTATTTTTGCGCGAGCCCTTAGCGGCACTTGAACCCGGTTGCGTGCAGCGACACACCCCCGCTACCGGGTGCACCGGCTCGATGGCCACAAACGCCGCGCCATCACTTTGGCGTACGCGCAATCCCCCTGCCCCAATCACTGCTGGCCGAAACGCACTTGCCACAATCGCCCACCTTCGCGAACATAGATGATCTGCTCCTCGATGGCGACAATGGTAAAACCGTCCACCACGTTTCCTTCGCGTACGACGCGGTTATTGATGACGGCCATTCGATCATCGGCGTTGGTGGACCAGGCAATGGCCTGGACGGTCAGACGCTCATCATGCAAACGCCCGGCATGCGCGTAGGCATCGCGACTCTCCCGCTGGATTTCCCCAGGGTTCGATGACGCAGCCACAGGAGGCGCCACCCGCGTCTCGGTGGCCGAACCCGGCCCTGTTGATAGTCGGTCCGGGTCGTAGGGGGGGGGCAGACGGTCACCTTCGGATAAAACGGATTGCCGGGGCGTGATCTGGCTGTTTATCTGTGGCCGCGGTATGGATTGCGTTGCAGTGGATTTCGCTGTCGGTGGCTGCCCGCTGTCCGATGTGAAGCCCGGCTTCCCCGCCCGATCTGCCGGGTTTGCGGGCAGAAGGCCCGATTGGATGGATTCCGGAATCGATCCGGACTCCCGAAGGCCCTCGGCCTCCTGCGTCGACGCCTGTCCATCCATTCGGGACGCGACAACCTCGGGGGCAGTCGCATTGTCATGTCGCTGGATCAACAGGACGCCGCCGCCAGCAAGCAGTAAGAAAACCAGGGCCACCGACAAGCCCCCCAACCGCCCGCGCCACCATGCCTTACGGGCGCTATGGTGCAGGACGAGCCGGGTATCGAAGCCTTGTAATGAAGTGGTCGGTTGTGCAATGCCTTGGGCCGGCTGCTCTTTTTCCAGCCGTTTCAACGCTTGTAAGATGGTACTCACGAACCACCTCTTGCGGTATGTTCGCTTAACAACGGCAGGTCATACGCATTGGACGCCTTGATCAGCAAAATCTTTGTCAGAGGGCCCACCAGTCCATCCGGCACCAAATTGTGGCGCATCTGGAAATCGACAACCACCCGGCGGGCATCGGCATCGAAAACCGGTTCCAGGTTGAGTCGCTCATAGCCGGCACGGCGCAGCATGTTCTTGACCAGTGATATACTCCTTTCCGGTGACGAGTGGGTCACGATGCCGTCGAAACCGGTAATGTTTTTCCAGAACACATAAACTGCGCCATGCAGGTACGGCGTCACCCCCCCCAAATCAACTTTCAGGGTTGGCCAATCCGTTGCGCCGGAAAGGTGCAGCACGCCGTTTTCCCATCGTGTCAGCACCAAGTAGACCACCTGCTGACCACTGGGTCGGCGCAATGCCACGATGGCAGGCAAGTCGATCTGTTTGATAATGGCCCAATCCCACTGCACCAAATAAGACCGCATACTGTACTGATGGGCGGCGATGTCAAAATATTCCTGGTCACTGACCACTGTCGGCAACTGCGCGGGATGCGGCGCCGGTTGATTCCAGAGGGCCAGCATCCGGGTTACCGCATTGAGCCGCGAAGTCTGGGGGCTCAAATTATCGATGGCGAAGCCCACAGGGTCACTTTTGGGCGGTTCGGAGCCTTCGGCATACGAGGTGCCGGAAGAACGCCGTGCCGTCGGCGTATCCGAGATCGCAGCGTCCTCCATTGCAAGTGAGGACTGGAAACCGTCTAACTCCGGAAATGCAACCGGGTAAGTGGCTGCCTGGTTGGTGCGTTGACCTCTGGCCGATGAGCGAGGATGGGAACCCAATAGCACTGTGTTAAACAACAAGACACTGATTACAAGCAACGAAGCCGCAATGGCACCGGCCCACAAGATCATCCGCCGGCGGGGATCCCGGGGGGCCACACGCCCCCTGCTGGATATCTCCTGGATCGCTTGCTTGGCGATGGATGCGGTAACCTTGCTGTTTTCGAGACTGTAAGCCGTTAACAGAGCCCGATCGCAAACGATGTTGATCAACCGAGGAATACCGTTGGTGTAATGATAAATGGCGTTAAAAGCGCCACGTGTAAAAACCGAGAGCTGTCGTTGCGCGGCGATATTGACACGGTGCTGGATGTACCCTGTGGTTTCCTGGAGCGTAAGCGGCGTCAAATGGGCACTGAGGGAAATGCGCTGGGCCAATTGGCGCAATTCGTGAGAATCGAGCAAGTCTCCCAACTCCGGTTGCCCCACCAGGATGATCTGTAACAATTTGTTGCGGGTGGTTTCAAGGTTGGACAGCATGCGCACCATTTCAAGGTTTTCCACGCTCAGGTTCTGGGCCTCGTCAATCAGGAGGACCACCTTGGCACCGGCCTGATTTTTCATGATCAAATACCCATTGATCACATCGAGCAGTTGCTTGACACTGGTGTGGTTTGTGCGAATACCAAACTCATTGCAAATGGCGTTGAGCAACTGGACTGAATCCAGTTTGGGATTGAAAATGTACGCTGACTCGGCACCCTTCTCCAAACGCTCCAGAAAGATCCGGCACAAGGTGGTTTTTCCCGTACCCACCTCACCGGTGATGACCGCGAAGCCATCACCTTGATCAACGGCGTAGGTCAAGTGCGCCAAAGCGATCTGGTGGCTTTTGCTTAAATAGAGAAAGTCGGGATTGGGCACCAGTTTAAAGGGCTTTTCCCGGAATCCGAAGAAGCTGTTATACATGAGAACGGCTAAGCCTCGCTGATGCGTGAGGTCCTGTTCTGCTCAATATCGCAAAAATTGGCGCGGTATTCAAGGAATATGGTGAATTGTGTCAATTCCCGGTGAAGTGTCTCGTTTTGATATGTTGGCTGATGTGGGGATTTTTGGGGCAAGGTTTAAGTGATAAAGTAAAAAAGGTCCTTTCCCGACAGGGTCGGGAAAGGACCTATAAGTGTTCAACACCCTGTAACTACTCTTTTTTTGATACTTCCGAATCCACCTCGGAAGGTGTTTCGGAGACAGCAGCTTCGTCGGGAGCAGGCGCGTCCTCTGATGCGGTGGCTTGCGGTTCCGGCGACGGAGATGTTTTGGCCGACGGGGCCGGGTCTGTGACATCGGCGGCCGCCGGCGCGGTTGCCGCTGGTGCTGCCACGGCAGGCTTGGGCAATTCCGCCTTCTTTTTGTCTTCGCCCTTGGCCTTTTTCTTGCCTTTGGGTGTTTTTTCCGTCAAAGAGATCAACTCGACAAGCGATATGGGGGCCGCGTCACCCGCACGCAAGCCGATCTTGACGATACGCGTGTACCCACCGTTTATGTTGCCAAAGCGCTCTTGGGCCTCGGCGAACAGTTTGTGAGCGACATCTTTTTCGCGGACGATGGCCAACACCTGGCGCCGAGCGTGTAGATCCCCACGCTTGGCCAGTGTGATGATTTTATCGGCCCACCGACGAAGCTCCTTGGCCTTGACATCGGTGGTGCGGATGCGCTCGTGTTTGAGCAAGGAGGTCACCATGTTACGAAACATGGCTTGGCGATGACTGGTGGTACGATTGAGTTTAACTCCGGCTTTTCTATGTCTCATGGAAATAACTACTCCCCTTCTTCCTCGCCAGCTTCTTCAACTTCTTCCGGCGGCAGAACGAAACCGTCGATTTTCATGCCCAAATACAATCCCATTTCCGAAAGGACTTCCTTAATTTCATTGAGGGATTTGCGACCGAAATTTTTAGTTTTGAGCATTTCATTCTCGGTTTTCTGTACCAACTGATAGATTTTGTGAATTTCCGCATTCTTCAGACAGTTGGCGCTGCGCACCGAGAGCTCGAGTTCATCCACACTGCGATAAAGGTTTTCATTGAACTCCACCGGCTCGTCATCGCCGCCAGTCCGACCTTCTTCCAACTCGCCGTCATCTTCGAAATTGATGAAGATCGACATCTGGTCCTTGAAGATTTTGGCACCAAAGGCGACGGCATCCTCGGGTGTAATGCTGCCGTCAGTCCACACTTCCAGCGTCAGCTTATCATAGTCGGTGCGCTGACCGACGCGGGCGTTACCAACCACGTAATTCACGCGTTTGATCGGAGAGAAGACCGCATCGATGGGAATGGTGCCGATAGGCGCTTCCTCTTCTTTGTTGGCTTCGGACAATGCATAACCCTTGCCGACCTTTACGGTCATCTCCATGTTCAGTTGACCATCAGCGGAAAGGGTAGCGATGTGAGTTTCCGGATTGAGAAGTTCCACGGCGCCATCAGGGCTATTGAACTGTCCTGCCGTGACAGGCCCCTCCCCCTTGGCCTTGCAGATCAGGCGACGGGGTTGCGCATCCTTGGTTTTCAAACGCACTTGCTTTAAATTCAAAATAATTTCGGAAACATCTTCCAGAACACCAGGAATGGCACTGAACTCGTGTTCGACCCCATCAATCCGAATCGACGTGATAGCCGAACCGTGCAGCGAGGATAACATCACGCGGCGCAAGGTGTTGCCCATGGTCATAGCGTATCCTCTTTCCAGGGGCTCACACACAAATTTACCGTAGGTGGATGTGCTGGATACCTGGACCTTTTCCGGCTTGATCATTTCGCGCCAGTTAATGTACCTTAATTCATTCGATGCCATACCCATTCTCCAGCATAAAGGATTGATAAAAAAGCGATTCCGCCACAAACCCGTCTTCAGGATACCCGTGGGCCAAACCCCTACTTCGAGTAAAGTTCGACAATCAGCTGCTCCTGAATCGGCATGGTCAACTCATCTCGCATGGGGAAGCTCTTGACCACGCCCTTCAACTGGTCCTTCTCCAATTCCAGCCATTGGGGAACACCACGACGGACCACGGTTTCCAGCGAGTCGTTGATCGCCTGCACCTTTTTGCTCTTCTCGGTAACCGTAATCTCATCCCCAACCTTGATCAGGTAAGAAGGGATGTCAACCTTTCTGCCGTTGACCAGAAAATGGCTGTGCCGGACGAAGTGGCGACCCTGTGTGCGCGAGTTGGCGAAACCGAGTCGATAGATCACGTTGTCCAGACGGCGTTCCAAAAGAATGAGCAAGCGCGTGCCGGTGATGCCGGTACCGCGGTCGGCCGCCTTGAAGACCAACCGAAACTGCTTTTCTGAAAGGCCGTACATGCGCTTGACCTTTTGCTTTTCACGCAACTGAATCCCGTAATCCGATGTTTTACCGCGACGCCGCTGACCGTGTTCTCCCGGCACATAACTGCGACGATCATACGCGCATTTGTCCGAATAGCAGCGATCTCCCTTTAAAAACAGCTTTAGGTTTTCCCTTCGGCATATTCTACATACCGAGCCTGTATAGCGTGCCAATATTGCCTCCTTTAGCAATGCAGCATGTGTTGATGACGGCGTTACTATACCCTGCGCCGTTTGGGCGGCCTGCATCCGTTATGGGGAATGGGTGTAACATCTCTGATTTGCGTGACGTTAAAGCCGGCCGATTGGAGGGAACGCAGGGCCGATTCGCGCCCGGAACCCGGACCTTTGACATACACCTCCACATTACGCATGCCATGCTCCATCGCCTTTTTCACCGCGTCTTCCGCAGTGAGCTGGGCGGCGAAGGGTGTACTTTTACGCGATCCTTTGAACCCCATGACCCCGGCGCTGGACCAGGAAACCACATTGCCAGCAGTGTCGGTGATCGTGATAATGGTGTTGTTGAACGTCGATTGAATGTGCACCACACCATTGGCGATATTTTTTTTCTCTTTTTTCTTTGTCCGCGTTTTCTTTGGCATCTCTAACGTCCCTTAAACTGTTGGATGACTATTTCTTCTTGGCGGCGCCCTTTTTCTTGACGGCGGAGCGTTTGGGTCCTTTGCGCGTGCGGGCATTGGTACTGGTGCGTTGCCCGTGGACCGGCAGTCCCCGGCGATGCCGCAGCCCGCGATAGCTCCCGAGGTCCATCAACCGCTTGATATTCATTGAAATTTCCGTGCGAAGCTCACCTTCCACCTTAAAATGGCTGTCGATCGCCTTGCGGATGTTGTTGATTTCCGCATCGGTCAGATCGTCCGTGAGCATATTGGGATCGATTTTTGACTCTTCGAGTATTTTGTTGGACGCTGAACGGCCGATGCCGTAAATATAGGTCAGACCAATCTCGATCCTTTTGCGCCTCGGTAAATCTACACCTGCAATTCGTGCCAAAGCGATTCCTCCTCTTTATTGTAAAGACCTTTAACCTTGTCTTTGCTTGTGCCGCTTGTTCTGGCAGATGACCCGCACCACCCCTTTACGGCGAACGATGATACATTTACTACAGATTTTTTTAACCGATGCCCTGACCTTCATTGCTTTCTCGCTCCTATGTTCTAAAGGCCGCAGCCCCGAGGCCCTCTTGGCTGCCGTTGACCTGCTTGGCGCCATCTGCGCGCTTATTAGGTACTATTTGGATCGATAGGTGATCCGGCCGCGACTCAAATCGTAAGGCGACAACTCCACGGTCACTTTATCCCCAGGCAAAATTTTAATAAAGTGCATCCGCATTTTTCCACTGATATGTGCCAGCACCTGATGCTTGTTCTCCAACTCCACTTTGAACATCGCATTGGGCAGTGTTTCCAGAACGACACCTTCTACCCGTATTGCTTCTTCCTTGGCCATGGATCCCCCTGCTCGGCGATGTGGTCACCCGTTGCTTTCCACACCGTTATCCGTCAGTTATCTGCGTCCCTTGATTCCGCCTTTTTTCAAGAAACCCTCGTAATGCCGACTCAACATATGGGATTCCATTTGAGAAACGGTATCGATGGCCACACCGACCACAATCAGTAAGGCGGTGCCACCGAAATAGAAAGGAACATTAAACTGCAAAATAAAGATCGTAGGCAACACGCATACCGCCGAAACATAAATGGCACCGCCGAGGGTAATGCGCGTCAGGACCCGATCGATGTAATCCGCGGTGCGTTTGCCTGGGCGAATGCCGGGAATGAATCCGCCGTGTTTCTTCATATTATCGGCCACATCCACCGGGTTGAATGTCACCGCAGTGTAAAAATAGCAGAAAAAGATGATAAAGCCCACATATAGCAGGTTATAGAGGATCCCCGTCGGGTGCATCATGTCGGAGATGCCCTTGAGCCAGGCGACGTTGGCAAATTGTGCGATCGTTGCCGGGAACATGATGATGGACGAAGCGAAAATCGCCGGGATCACACCTGCCGAATTGATCTTTAATGGCAGATGGGTGCTTTGTCCACCGTACATGCGGCGTCCTACCACCCGTTTGGCATACTGCACCGGTATCCGGCGCTGCCCTTGCTCAACGAATATGATAAACCCGATCACCGCCACCATCAGCACCAGGATCACCAGCAAGCTGAATATGCCCATTTCGTCCTGTTGCACGAGACGAAAGGTGTTCGCCACCGCCGAAGGCATGCTGGCGACAATACCGGCAAAAATGATCAACGATATGCCGTTCCCAATGCCCCGCTCGGTAATCTGCTCACCAAGCCACATGATAAAGGCAGTACCTGCCGTCAGGGTAATCACCGTCATGAATCGGAAGTCCCAACCGGGATCAAAAACAACCGCGGCACCCGTGGGCGAACGCATGGTTTCGAGCCCCACTGCCATACCGAAACCCTGAATGATACTCAGCACCACGGTACCGTAGCGTGTGTATTGAGTGATCTTTTTACGGCCCTGTTCGCCCTCTTTTTTCAACTCCTCCAAATGGGGTACCACTACGGTCAGCAACTGCAGAATAATGGAGGCGCTGATATACGGCATGATGCCCAAGGCGAAGACCGACAGCTGTTCAAGTGCGCCGCCGGTGAACATATTGAACACCCCGAAAATGGTGCCCTGCATGGCATCGAACATGTCCTTCAATGCGCTGGCGTCGATTCCCGGTGTGGGCACGTAAACGCCGATGCGATACACGATGAGCAACCCGAGAGTGAAAAAAATACGCCGCCGGAGCTCAGGGATCTTGAATATGTTGCCGAATCCGCTGCCTATCATTTTAGATTACCTCTACGGAGCCTCCGGCCGCTTCAATTTTCTCCCGGGCAACACGGCTGATGGCGTTGATTTTAACCGTTAGTGGGATACTGATATCTCCCTGCCCGAGCAACTTTATCCCGTCGCGTCGGCCCTTGAGCAGTCCCTCGCCAACCAGTGCGGCAGGATCCACGGTGCTTCCGGAAGCGAAGCGCCCCAGGTCACTCACGTTGATCACGGCCATCTCTTTTTTGAAGATGTTGGTAAACCCACGTTTGGGCAAACGGCGATGCAGCGGCATCTGGCCGCCCTCATACCCCGGCCGGACACCACCACCGGCGCGGGCGTTCTGACCTTTGCTGCCACGGCCGGCCGTTTTGCCCAACCCCGAGCCAACGCCTCTTCCCTTGCGTTTGCGCTGCTTGGTTGCGCCCGCGGCCGGTTTCAGATCATGCAGCCTCATGATTGGATCTCCTCAGCCTCTACCAGGTGCGATACTTTTTGAATCATCCCACGAATGGCCGGCGTGTTTTCCAGTTGAACGGTTTTGTTCAACTTGTTCAACCCCATACCGCGCAGCACCTTGCGCTGGTTTTCGGGTTTGCCGATCATGCTTTTCTTAAGGGTGATATTGATTTTTCCAGCCATTTGCATTGCCCTTTGCTCTATAATGCGTCCACCTGCAGGCCGCGACGTGCAGCCACCTGCTCTTTGCTTTGCAGACCGCGCAGGCCTTCAACCGTTGCCCGTACCACGTTGTGCGGGTTGTTGGTGCCCATGCATTTGGTTAAAATATTCTGTATCCCAACCGCTTCGAGAACCGCGCGAACCGCACCTCCGGCAATGACACCCGTGCCTTCACCGGCCGGTTTCAACAGCACTCGCCCAGCGCCGAATCGACCGATTACGGCATAGGGAATGGTGCCTTCTTTTAAAGGAACGCGCACCATGCGCTTTTTGGCCTTTTCCACCCCTTTGCGGATGGCTTCAGGCACTTCTCCGGCTTTTCCCAATCCGTAACCGACATTTCCCTGACCGTCACCGACCACCACAATGGCGCTGAAGCTAAAGCGGCGACCGCCCTTAACCACCTTGGCCACGCGGCTGATATGGACCACCTTGTCAATTAATTGAGTTTCATCGACGTCTTGCTTAAACAAGGGCTTGCCTCCTTATAAACGTTGTACCCATGGGCTAGAACTCCAGACCCGCTTCGCGTGCGCCTTGCGAAATTGCCTTTATCCGACCGTGATACAAAAAACCATTGCGGTCAAAGACAACCTTTTTGATCCCCTTCTCGACAGCCCGTTGGGCCACAAGCTTGCCCACAAAGATTGCGGCAGCCATTTTATTGTCGAATTTGGGTTGGTCCCTAAACGCCCCCTCGACACTGGACGCGGTCACCAATGTGGCGCCAGCCGTATCATCGATCACTTGAGCATATATATGCCGGGCGCTTCTGAAAACGGACAATCGCGGCCGCTCGCTGGTGCCTCTGATCTTTTTGCGAATGCGTGTCCTGCGCTTGATACGCGCTACTTCTTTTGGATGAGTCGAACTCATGATAAACCCCGCTTGCTGTGTTGGCCAGATGGTGCTCCGTGGATACCCAATCCAAGCAGACCCACCGAATGGACCGTTGTCCTATTTGGTTCCGGTCTTGCCGGCCTTGCGTTGAATGTATTCTTCCGCGTATTTGATCCCTTTGCCCTTGTAGGGCTCTGGCGGCCGCAACTGGCGAATGCGAGCTGCAGTTTGCCCTAACAGATGCTTGTCGATGCCGGACAGCTTGATGACATTGTTCTTTTCTACAGCGGCGCTGATGCCATCGGGCAGCGAAAATTCAACAGGATGAGAATATCCCAGGC
>JAGTVD010000324.1 GCA_018224505.1 Desulfatitalea sp.
GATTTTTCTTTGGTTGAGCGGATCAAGGGGTTTCTGGACCCCGAAGAGGGGCGGCGGCTGTATGAGACCGCCCTGCTGGCCGCATTGTTGGGGCCGTGCCTGGAAATCGGGAGCTACTGCGGAAAGTCGGCGCTCTATCTGGGCGCGGGGTGCCGGGAAAAGGGCGGCACCCTGTTTTCCATCGACCACCACCGCGGATCGGAAGAACAACAGCCTGGGGAGGAGTACTTCGATCCCGGCCTGTTCGATGCTCAGGCGTTTGCCGTCGATACGTTCTGTCATTTTCGTCGCACTTTGCAGATGGCCGGCCTGGAGGACACCGTGGTGCCCATCGTCGCCCCTTCCACCGTGATTTCAAGGGCCTGGGCGACGCCGTTGAGCCTGGTGTTCATCGATGGTGGGCATGCTTTGGCAACCGCCCAGGCCGACTATGACGGTTGGGCTGGACATCTTCTGCCCGGCGGCTATCTGCTGATCCACGATATTTTCACCGATCCCGCCGAAGGGGGCCAAGCCCCGTATCAGATCTACCAGACGGCCATCGCTTCGGGCCGTTTCGAACCCCAGCCCATGACCCGCACGCTGGGGGTGCTGCGGCGTAAGCGTTTTTAGCGGTTTTTGAGAAATTGTCCGTATAAGGTTACCCTGCATTCGGGGCAGATGCTGTGGCTGAATTGGGCGCTGGTGCGGTCCTGGATGTATTTTTCTATGCTTTCCCAGTAGCCTTCATCATCCCGGATTTTATGGCATTGGGCACAGATGGGCAGAAATCCCTGGAGGGTCTTGACTTCGGCCAGGGCGGTTTGCAGCTCGTGGATCAACTTTTCCTTTTCGGTGTTGATGCGTTCATAATCGATCAGGGCGGTGTATTCGCGCCGTTTCGAGCGATTAATGGACCGCAGGATGGTGATGCCGAGAAAATTGATCGGCACCAGGAAGAAAAGGGAGCCGATCAGTTCGGTGGGGAGCATTTCCAAAAACAGAAAACCGAATGTCATGGAGCCCAGCGCCAGGAAGATATTGGCCCCCACTGTGAAGGCGAAGCGCCCGCTGAGAAATTGATAGAAACACAAGGTGCACAGGATGGTGTTGACGCCGAGATAGGCGGTGGGCATCTGCCGAAGCACGGCAAACAACCAGATGGTCACGGAGACCCCTATTTGAACGCCCAGCAGGAGATGGGGAAAGTTTGGAAAATAGCCGGCGCTGCGGTGAATATGGCGGGCGGCCAGGACAAGGCCAACCGTGGCGGTGAAGCGCAGGGCGAATAGATAATAGAGGGCGGGTTGATGGCCGAGGCTCATGATGTCCACGACCAGAAAGACCAGGATCATAAAGGCGAATACGTGCAGGGTGCGACGGGAAACGGACTGGAGGTCGTTCCAGCTGAATTGTCGGTAGGCGGTTTCCTTTTCCGGTGAGCGAAATTCGCCGCTGAAACTCAGGTGCGGATCATCGGTCGAGCGGTGCATGGCGATTCCTTTGCGCTGGAGGAGGCCAAAGCCGGTTTTCGAAAATAGAGGACCACGCTTTTGCCGAGCAACGGGTTGAGCCATCGATCCAAAGCACGGGTCCAGGCGGGTCGCTGCATGATATCCCAGGTCAGAAACCGATGGTAGAGCCGCACCGGCGCAAGCGGGTCGCGGTCGATGCCCAACAGGCATTTGAGCCACCAGTAGGGGCTGTGCAGGCTGTGGGCGAAGTGGGTGCGCCAATGGCGCACGCCGCGGGCTTCGATTTGGCGGGTGAGCTGCCTGGCGTTGTATATGCGCACATGCCCGCCCGGCATATGACGGTAGGCGCGCGAGAGGGTCCAGCAGAGGGTTTCGGGCCAGCAGCGCGGTACGCTGACCACCAGGGGGCCGCCTGGCTTGAGGACGCGGATGATTTCACCCATGGCGCGGTGGTGGTCCGGAATGTGTTCCAGCACTTCGGAGCAGATGACCAGGTCGAAGGCGCCGTCGTCAAATGGCAGCCGTGTGATGTCGGCCGCGGTCAAGGCCCAGCGGCCGTTGCCGTGGGCGCCGCACTGGTCGTGGAAACAGAGCCGTGCGCGGGCCTGGCACAGGTCGTTGATATTGGGGTCGGCGCCGACCACGGTGGCCCGTTCCAGGGCGTAGGCGGCGGCCACATGGCGTCCGGAGCCGCAGCCGATATCCAGGATGCGGCTACCGGCGGGCAGGTTCAGGCGGTGCAAGTCGACGGTAATCATCAATTGTCCTGCGGTATACGGCCACTGTTTTGCGGGCGGCCGCGGTCCAGGTGAACTGGGCCATCACCCGTTCGTAACCGGCTTGCCCCAATGCCCGGGCCCGTTGGGGGTTGTCGCAGAGGGTGGCGATGGCGTCGGCCAGGGCGTGGGGATCGCCCGGCGGCACAAGCAGGCCGGCATCTCCCACCACTTCGGGCAAGGCGCCGCCGGTGGTGCTGATCACCGGTACGCCGCAGGCCATGGCTTCTCCGGCCGGCAGCCCGAAACCCTCGTAAAGCGAGGGGACCACGGCGGCCCAGGCCCGGGCGTATTGGTACACAAAGGCCTCCTGGTCGATGCGCCCGGTAAAGTGGACGCGCTGTCCGAGGCCCAGGTCGCGGATCAAGCCATGAATGGAGCTCTTTTTCTTGGGCATGCCCACCACTACCAGCCGCAGCTGCGGTCGGTGGGGGGCCAGCTCGGCAACGGCGTGCAGTAGAATGTGGAGTCCCTTCAAAGCGATATCGGCACTGTTGGTCACGATCAAACGGCCGGGTTCGCGTTGGACGCCCGGCAGGGGGTGGAACAATCGGGTGTCGATGCCGTTGGGCACTACGCTGAAGCGCCGGTCCGGAATGCGGAATTCCTGGCGAATATCTTTCCGGGCGTGTTCCGACACGGTGATGATGCGTTTGAAAATCGGGGCGACCCGTTTTTGCATGCCGATGAAGCTGTACCATCGCAGGTGTTTGAATTTTTTCCACAAGGCGGTTTCGGCACGCACGGCCAGATCGCGATCCACGGTGATGGGGTGGTGGATGGTGGCCACGGCGGGCATGCGCCGTGCCAGGGCCCAGATGCCGTAGGAGAGGCACTGGTTGTCGTGCAGAATATCATAGCCGTTGCCGGACTTGAGCATCTGGTAGGCCCGCATGCCGAAGGTCAGGGGTTCGGTGAAACCCATGGTGGAGATGCCGACCCATTCCACCATGTTGATGGGATTGCACAGTTCGCGCACGGTGGGGGTGCGGAACAGGGCGTCGGGGTTGTAGAGGTCCAGGCTGGGCAGGCGGTGCAGGCGCGATCCGTTGTCCAATTCCGGATAAGGCTGGCCGGCGATCACATCCACGTGGTGGCCCAGTTCGCACAAAGCGCGGCTCAGATGCCGGACATAGACCCCCTGGCCGCCGCAATGGGGATTGCCGCGATAGCTGAGAAGGGCGATGCGCAAAGGGCGCCCGGGTTCCAGGGGGGCGACGGGGGCGTGCATCGGATCGGTTAAGGGGGTCAGCATTGAACGGTTTCCGCTCCTGCATCAACTGGGAATCGCACGCCAAGTTCCAGTCAGGGGTGAAGCCGGCGGGGAAAGAATGTCGGCTGATGGCACCCTGATGGATACGCAAATCAAATTGCATCAGATATCCGGATGGGGTATGGGCGTCAAGAGTTTTTAATGGATGGTGCGGGGGGGGGTAATCCAACATCGCCAAATAGATAGGCGCAGGGGAACAAGTGGCGCATGTGGGTGGTGAGCCGGGATCACCGCGTATTGTGCTATGATGAACAGGCCATCCCGGAGTGGGGGCAGGGTGCTTGCATGTATCCCAAAGAGATGGCGCGGCCTACCGTTGTAGTTGTTAAGCCGGTGCGCCCGGTTGCGGGGGTGGGGCGCTGCACGCAACGGGGTTCAAGTGACGCTAAGGGGGTGTGCTCCGGGTAGGCCCGCAAACTCACTGCGTTCAGA
>JAGTVD010000325.1 GCA_018224505.1 Desulfatitalea sp.
CCACCAACCCTGAATTCCTGCTCGTCGGCGGTCCGTCCGATCCGACCGGGCTGGTCATCGAGCAAGCCAGGAACCTTGGGTTCAAAGGCGGCTTTATGATGGTCGATCAAGCCAAGTTGAACTACATCGTGGATGTCACCTTCAAAGGTGATATCAAAAAGATGAACGATGTCTGGGGGGTTGTCCGGACGCTGGATCTCGGCCCGCATCAGCAGACCCAGGCGCTCGTCGACCGTTTTGCCGCCGAGCAGGGGATCAAAGTCGCCACCTCCGAGAATTTCCTGAACTACTCGGCCATGCGCATACTGGCTGCGGCCATGCAGAAAGCCGGAACGGTCAGCGATCTTGCCAAAATCAAGGGCGCCTTCAATGACGTTCTTCCCCTGCCCGTGGAACAGAACCCGATCATGTATACCGGCTTACAGGGTAGCCGGTTGCTGGTGCAGGCCACGATTCAGTTCATTGAAAACAACCAGTATGGGACACCGATTCAGTATTTCTGGTGGACCAAAGACGAACGAGAGTTCAAAAAATTGTCCGACATGCAGGATCCCACCCATATCGTCAATCGGGTAATGCTACCCCTTGAGGGTTATGTAAAATAAGAAAACGGGTTGATTCATGCTGCCCGAGGAGCCGTTGCCGCATCGCGGACCTCGGGCAGCTTATTGGGGATCTCCAGCTTGTTTTGCGCCCAATGGTCAAAGGGTTTCTTGCCGGGCACTTGAGTTCATGTGAACGCTAAAAGGGCATTGTAATGGAACTTTTTCTGCAACAGGTATTCAACGGCATCATGTTCGGCAGCACTTACGCCATTGTGGCGCTGGGGCTGACGCTGGTGATGGGAATCCTGCACATTCCCAATTTCGCCCACGGCCATCTTTACATGCTGGGGGGCTACATCACCTATTTTTTCATTACCTCCCTGGGGTTGGGCTATTGGCCCAGCCTGCTGCTTTCCATCATCGTGTTGGGGATTCTCGGCGTCATAATGGAAGCCATTGTTTACCGCCCCTTGCATGATCAGCCCCATATCAACGCCTTCATCGCTGCCGTCGGTGCGCTGCTGGTTCTGGAGGCCATGGCGGAGGTGATTTGGGGACCGCAGGGGTTGAGGATTCCAAACCCGTATCCTCACACCTTCCAATTCCTGGGCATTATCATGAGTGTACAGCGGCTGCTGGTCATTATCGGGGCGGTCGTTTTAATCGTGCTGCTGCATTTATTCCTTAAAAAGACATTGACCGGAACCACCATCGAGGCCGTGGCGCAGAACAGGGAAGGCGCGATGCTCAATGGCATCAATGTGAACCGGGTCTCCGCCCTGACCTTTTTCATCTCATCCGGAACTGCCGCGGTGGCTGCCAGCTTCATCTCGCCGATTTTCGTCATATCGCCGGCAATGGGCGCCATCATCGGTATGAAAGCGTTCATCATCGTTATCCTGGGCGGCATGGGCAGCATTCCCGGCGCCATCATCGGCGGCTATTTTTTAGGGCTAATCGAATCACTGGGCGGAGGCTATGTTTCCGCCGCTTACAAGGACGTCATCGCTTTCGGCGCCCTCATTGTGATTTTTTCCTTCAAGCCGACAGGCCTATTCGGGAAAAAGGAGGGCTGATCCATGATAACCAAACCGATTCATACAAAGCTGCTCTACGGGTTCATTCTCTTGGCGGCATTGCTATTGCCCCTGTATGCGCCCGATCCGTACATGTTTCAGGTTATTATCATGAGCCTGATTTTCGCTATCGCCGTGCTGGCCATGAATCTGATCATCGGTTTCACCGGCCAGGCCTCCCTTGCGCATGCCGCATTTTTCGGTTTCGGGGCCTACGGCGTGGCTATCATGACCAAAGCCGGCATCTCCTTCTGGTTGGCGCTGCCGGCCGCCGCCTCCATATCGGCCCTGCTCGGGCTGGTGATCGGACCCCCGGCGTTGCGTACGCGGGGCTCCTATTTCGCCATCGTGACGCTGGCCTTCGGTGTTATCGTCTGGATCGTAGCCGGCAACTGGGTCCAGGTGACCGGCGGTCACAATGGCATTTTCGGCATTCCCCGCCCCACCCCGATTCCCATCCCATTCCTCGGTGAAATCGAATTTTTCGAACAGACCGCCCAGTATTACCTGGTCCTGGCATTTCTCCTGCTGACCTTGTTCATTATGCACCGCCTTGTCTATTCGGTTTTCGGGCTGACGTTCATGGCCATCCGCAATAACGAGCCCTTGGCGGACGCTGTCGGCATCAACACCTTCACGACCAAATTGATCGCTTTCGTGACCGCCAACTTCTTCGCCGGTCTGGCGGGCGGCTTGTATGTGGCCATTATCGGCGCGGTGAGCCCGAGCGTGGCCTCCCACATGCTGACCTTCAACTTTCTTATTTTCCTGATCCTCGGCGGTATGGCCACCTTGACGGGGCCTGTGGTCGGCGCCTTTGCCATTCCCATCCTCATGGAATGGCTGCAGGAGCTTGGGCATTTCCGCATGCTGTTTTTCGGCGTATTGCTGATTGTGACCATCATCTATTTTCCCCGCGGCCTTGTGGGCGGAATCCGCCAGCTCAACCAGAAAATCGCCGATTGGCGCCAAACAAAATCTTGATGGGAGCGGTTTATGCTTGCTGTTAAATACCTGTCCAAGCAATTTGAGGGACTCGTCGCGGTCAAGGAGCTCAATTTCGATATTCAGGAAGGGGAGATTCTGGCCATCATCGGCCCCAACGGCGCCGGGAAATCCACTGTCTTCAACCTGTTGACCGGCACTTTGAAGCCGACGGCCGGCAAGGTGTTCATCCACGACGAAGATATTACCGGTCTTAAGCCTTATCAGATCGTCAAAAAAGGGGTCGCCAGAACATTCCAGACCACAAGCCTGTTCGATCAGTTGCGGGTCATCGACAATATGCTGATCGGCTGCAAATGGCGCACGCGCCTGGGATTCTGGAACACCCTTTTTCATACGCCCGGTTGGAAATCCCAACATGATCAGGCCGTCCAGAGCGCCCTTGAAACTCTGGACTTTCTGGGGCTGGCCGACAAGGCGCTCGCCTTCATTCCGACCCTTTCCCAGGAGGAGCAAAAGCGGCTGGCGATCGGCGTCGCCCTGGTCAGCAAACCCAAACTGCTTCTGCTGGACGAACCCACCGGCGGATTAATCCGGGAGGAGACCGAGCGCATCGCACAATTCATTAAAAGCGTCCGCGAACAAGGCACCACGGTTTGCATTATCGAGCACAAAATGCAGATGATCATGGGAATGGCGGACCGCATTCTTGTACTGAATTACGGACAAAAAATCGCCGAGGGATCGCCTGATGACATCAAGAGCAACCAGGCCGTGATCGAGGCCTACCTGGGAGGTGAGGCGCATGCTTAGACTTGAGCAGGTGAATACGCACATCGGCGGCCTGCATATCATCCAGGATGTCTCGTTGAATATCGAAAAAGGGGAGTTCGTCGCCCTGCTGGGCAGCAACGGCGCCGGCAAGACGACCCTGTTCAGAACCATCGCCGGCGTTCTCAAGCCCCGCGCCGGCACGATCACTTTCAACGGGGTCGACCTCCTTCGCTTGCCGGTGCACAAAATTGTCGAAGCGGGCCTGGTGCTTTGCCCCCAGGGCCGCCAGCTCTACCCTGAACTTACGGTGTATAAGAACCTGCTGCTGGGTGCCTTTCCCATCCGGGGCGATAAAAAGCGGATCCAGAAAAACCTGGAACGGGTCTACGCCTTTTTCCCCATCCTGCAGGAGCGTACTAACCAACTGGCCGGCACCTTCAGCGGCGGCGAGCAGCAGATGCTGGCCATCGGGCGCGCCCTGATGGGCGAACCCCGGATGCTGCTGTTGGACGAACCCTCCATGGGCCTGGCACCCATGATCGTCAAGCAGATCGGGGAGGTGATCAGCGACATCAACCGCGAAATGGACACCACCGTCTTTCTGTCCGAACAGAACGCCAATATGGCCTTGAACATCACCGACCGGGGCTACGTTCTGGAAAGCGGCCGCTGCGGCCTCGAGGGCCCCTGTGAACAGCTGAAAAAAGACGAGAAAGTGCGCAAGGCGTATATCGGGGCGTAGGGTTTGTCGGGTTTGTTGGGTTTATTGGGTTTGTTGGGTTTATTGGGTTCGTTGGGTTTATTGGGTTTATTGGGTTAGTGGTTGGTGGGTGATCCGGTTGGTGGATCTGGTTTTTGGTACTGGGGGCGGACCTGTGGGTTCGCCCTTTTTGTTGTTGGAGGGGGCTGGGCGCCCCACCCAAGAAACCGTCAGCACCTCCTGTTCTGCAAAAAAAGGTGGCCGATCAGCTGCCCGGTGCATCTATCATGCATGATTGGGGCGGTTGCCTTTTCGGACCTGTTCAGTGTAGAGTTGTCCAGTTGTTCAGTTATTCAGTTATTCAGTTGTTCAGTTGTTCAGTTATTCAGTTGTTCAGTTATTCAGTTATTCAGTTATTCAGTTGTTCAACCCAATAAACCCAACGAACCCAATAAACCCAACAAACCCCTATGGCTTTTTACTCGCACGTCAGTACCGGATGGGACAGTCTGGACCGGATTATCGATCACCTGCGCATGGGCGATAATGTGGTGTGGCAGGTTGACACCATCGAAGCGTACCAGAAGCTGGTGGCCCTTTTCGTCAACAAGGCCGCGGCCGCCAACGAGCGGGTGGTCTACATGCGGTTTGCGCGTCACGTGCCGCTGCTGGAAGAGCGGGGCAACGTGACGGTCTACCAGCTCAATGTGGACGGGGGTTTCGAGTCCTTTTCGGCCCAGGTGCACAATATCATCACCCGGGAGGGGCGGGACATCTTCTATGTGTTCGACTCCTTGTCCGACCTGCTGCACGTGTGGGCCACCGACCTGATGATCGTCAACTTTTTCTTCATCACCTGCCCCTATCTTTACGAGCTGAACACCATCGCCTACTTCGCCATTCTGCGCAACCGCCACTCTTTCAAGGCCATCGCCCGCATCCGGGAGACCACCCAGGTGCTCATCGATGTGTACAATCACAAGCGGCAGTTGTGCGTGCACCCCATCAAGATCCAGGACCGCTATTCGCCCACCATGTTTTTTCCGCATGTCAAAGAGGGCGGCGAGCTGGTGCCGGTGATCAGCAGCGTGGAGGCGAGCCGGCTGTTTGCCTCCCTGTCGCGCCATCCGGCGACCGATGCCCACCGACATCTCGATTTCTGGGACCGGCTGTTCATGCAGGCCAGGGGGCTGCTCGAAGCGGCGGCAGCGGACGAAGAACAACAGGATATGGTCGAGCAGTTGAGCCGTCTGCTGCTCAGCCGCAACAAGCGGTTGCTGGCCTTGATCCGTCGCTTTATGACCCTGGAAGACCTGATCCAGATCAAATCCCGCTTGATCGGCACCGGCTTCATCGGCGGCAAATCCCTGGGTATGTTGCTGGCCCGCCAGATTCTGCTCCGGGACACGGAATACCGGTGGGCGGAGGTGTTGGAACCCCACGATTCGTTCTACATCGGATCGGATGTCTTCTA
>JAGTVD010000326.1 GCA_018224505.1 Desulfatitalea sp.
GTGAACGTCCGCGGGAAAAACTGCAAACAAAAGGTGCCCAGGCCCTCTCGGATATCGAATTGCTGGCGGTGTTGTTGGGCAGCGGCAACCGCCATATGAATGTCCTGGCCCTGTCGGCCAAACTTTTAGGTTTGCTGGACCGTGTCGGTGTCGCACCCACCGTTGAGGAGTTGCTGACCATACCCGGTGTCGGCAAGGCCAAAGCCTGCCTGGTAGTGGCGGGGCTGGAATTCGCCCGGCGCCGCATTCGCCCTTGCGGGATGAAGATCACCCTGCCATCCGATGCGTATCCGTTGATCCGGCACTTGGCCGATCGCACCCGGGAACACTTTATCTGTATTTCCTTGAATGGCGCCAATGAAGTGATCGCCGTGAGGACCGTTTCGGTGGGTCTGGTCAATCGCGCGCTCGTTCACCCGCGGGAGGTGTTTGCCGATCCAATCACCGACCGGGCTTCGGCCGTCATCGTGGCGCACAATCACCCGTCCGGCAATTTGTCCCCGAGCCAGGATGATCTGGCCATCACCCGCCAACTCAAGTCGGCGGGGGAAACCCTGGGCATCCGCTTGCTCGATCATATCATTTTCAATCCCGAACGGCACTACAGCCTGATGGAAAACGGTCAACTATGATGATAACGGCGCCTGCGGCCCTCGAGTGTCGGCGCAGCTTCCATGACCCACGATTAAAAAGGCAGAGCCTTTTCAGGCTCTGCCACTTTCATATAAACCGATCGGCTACGCCCTTATTTCCACCTTGCCCGCCAGGTAGCGTTTGAGCGCCTGAATGGGCAACTCCCGGCGATGGAATATGCCGGCGGCCAGCGCCGCTTCTGCTCCGGTCCCGGAAAAAACTTCCAGGAAATGGTCCGCATTGCCGGCGCCGCTGGAGGCGATGACGGGAATCTGGACGGCCGATTTGACCGCCGCGATGAGTTCGATATCGAATCCGGCACCCGTACCGTCACGGTCGATGCAATTGAGCAGGATTTCGCCCGCGCCCAATTGCTGGCATATTCGCGCCAATGTGACGGCATCCACCGGACGGCCTTCACGGCCGCCCTTGATGGTGCATTCATACCAGCAGTATCGTTCCCCCCGGGGGCCGGGAAAGGCCGTAGGGATCACATGGTGGGATACTTCCCGGGGTGAATGCACATAGACGCGCCGGGGGTCGATGGAGATGACCACGGCCTGACTGCCATAGACGCGCGAAATTTGCTCAATGGCGCTGTTGCCCGTGGCCTGCCCGGTTCTTAAAAAGTCCTCCGCAATGAGCACCGCGTCACTACCGATGGAGATTTTATCGGCGCCTGAACGGAAATATTCCGCGGCCACCGCCAGCGCGCTGTAATGCCGGCCTTCAACATCGGTGTAGTCGCGGATGCCACCCCCAATGGTCAATGGCACGAACACCTGACGTGACGTCTGTTTGAGCACTTCGAGCATGGGCAGGTCTTCGAGGGGGAAGTCGCGGAAACCGGTAATGTTGAGAAAGGCGATTTCGTCGGCCCCATCTTTATAATACGCATTGGCCAGGGCCACCGGTTTGCCCAGATTTCTTACGGCTCCGCCCTCGCGCACATCGTAGCGGTCTCCTTTGGTGACCACCAGGTCGTTCTGGTCATTGGCCCGAACATCCAGGCAGGCAATAATCCGCTTGGCCAGGCGAGTGGGGGTATCTGTCTTGTGCACACATGCCGGGGCGGTGTTGGGCGTCAGAAAATTACGCAACAGTTGCAGGCCGCCCGCACCGCTCTTTTCCGGATGATACTGGGTGGCGACAATATTGCCCCTTTGGACGGCACTGACAAAGGGGTAACCGTAATCGGTGGTGGTCAGGATATCGTTCTGGTCTTCGGCCACGACATGGTAAGAGTGGACAAAATAGAACTTCTCTTCCCCCTGCAGTCCGGCGAAAATCGGCGAAGCCTGCCGGATGCGGATGCCGTTCCAACCGATGTGGGGTACGGCCAGCCGGGTGGTGAAGCGTTTGACAGACCCCCGGAAAAAGCCAAGGCCCGGCACACCGGGGGATTCCTCGCTGCTGGCAAAAAGGGCCTGCATGCCGAGGCAGATGCCCAAAAAAGGGCGGCCGGACTGCAGATAGGCTTTTAACGGTGCCACGTACCCTTCAGCGTGCAGCCGCTCCATCATGCTCCCGAAAGCGCCCACTCCTGGAAAAACCAATTGGCTGGCGGACGCGATGTCCTCGGCACGCGCGGCGATGCGCACCGGGTGACCGAGGCTTTCAATGGCGTTGATGACACTGCGGACATTGCCGGCTCCATAATCGAGTAAAGTGATCATGACATCATCCTGTTTGGATCGAGAGTCAAAAAGCGTGTTATTATCCCAATAGCGCTGTCAAGACAAGGGGCCGGCTTATATGGGAAATGATATGCATAACAATCTCACAGTTATTTATCGCGATGACGACCTGGTCGCTGTGCACAAGCCGGCCGGCGTCAAGGTGCACCGGGCCGCACGCGACGGCCGGCAAGGGCGCTCAGCCCTGGAAATGTTGCGGGATGCGTTGGGGCAATGGGTCTACCCGGTTCACCGGCTGGACCAGCCCACATCGGGCGTACTGCTGTTTGCCCTCAACCGCCACACCGCGTCGGCTTTAGCGGCTGCTTTTGCCCGCCGGCAGGTTCTCAAAACCTATCTGGCGGTGGTGCGGGGATATCTTGAGCCCGGCGGCGAGATTGATTACCCTCTTGTCGGTGATGCCTATCGGCCAAAGGCAGGGCAGGTGCCTAAATCGGCCCGGACCACATACCAGCGCCTCGCGACGGTTGCCCTGGACCGTCCCGTGGGACGTTATTCCACCTGCCGCTACACCTTGGTGCAGCTCCAGCCGTTGACGGGCCGCATGCACCAGATCCGGCGCCACCTGCACCACATCAGCCATCCGGTGATTGGTGACACCACTTATGGTGACGGTCGTCATAACCTTTTTTTTCGCACGCATTTCGGTTGCCATCGGTTGTTGCTGGCTGCCGTGGCGCTGGAAACGGTGCATCCCCGCACCGGCCGGCGATGGTGCGTCAGGGCGCCGCTGGAAGCTTCGTTTGCGGCGATTGTCCGGCAGTTAGGGTGGTTGAAGGCTTCTTCAGTGGTTGTTTCGGGCAGAACGGGACAACAGGATGCGCAGATAGGGTAAGCTCTGTTCGAAGGCCTCATCGGGCATATGCATAAAGGACATTTTAAAACAGTGACGCAGGGGCGGCGAGAAGGAAAACGCTTCACCACGGGACCAGGGTACCGGGTTTAGGTCCATTGGGGCAGCAGGTTTAATCCACAGGCTGTAACCCCACTGATCGGCAGCGGTGCTCAAAAAAGGATAGTCCAGCAATAGACGGCACAGCCGCTGGCGCCGGGCAGTGGCGTGCTGCCGCACGTCGGCGATGTGTTGGGTGTAGTGCCCCTGTCGAATGAACTCTCGCAGGCACTTTTGCAACAGGCCGAATGAGGTGATATCGGAGGAGTGTTTGGCGTAAACAAAACGATCATAAAGGGTCGCGGGAACCACCATGAATCCCAGACGCAATCCGGCCA
>JAGTVD010000327.1 GCA_018224505.1 Desulfatitalea sp.
AAAGCCGCAGCGCCCCGGATTATCGCCAGATGCTGCTCGAAAACCTCTACCACCCCCCGTCGATCGCCTTGGCCGCGGATACGGGGGAGCGGCCCGACCCCCTGCATTTGATCCACCGTTTCGAGGAAAAACCGCTGCACAAGGAGTTCATTGCCAACACCCTGATGGGCATCGAATTTCTGTGGGGCGGCCCCGTTTCGCTGGAAACCCACGAAGCGCTGCCCCGACCGGCGCGATCGGACCGCCCGCCGCGCACCGGCACCGCCGCCGGCTCGGAGCCCGAACCGATCCAGTGGCAGACAGTGATGTATGAGATGAAGGGGCGCGAATTGAAGCGCAGGGTTGTGAATGCGTAAAACTACCCCGAAGGGGTGCATATGATTAAAGAACCGAGCAATATTGAAAAGGCGATGCAGCAGGTCAATCGGGCGAGTGCCGGCATCGACCAGCAGCCGCCGTTGCCGTTCGAGGCGTTTCTGGAGCAGGTCATTCTGCGGCCGGACGGGTTGATCCGCAATGTATTCCAGTTCTTCCACGATATGATCAAGGCTCATGTGGGAACAGGGGTGGATGAGTACCCCAACGATCCCGAATCGATCAACTATGTGGATTACGATTGCACGCGGCTGTTTGTGGAAGGATCGGACCACCCGTTTTTTGCCGACCGTCTGTTTGCCAATCGTTTGATCAAACAGGTGGAGAGCATGCGCCAGGGCGCGCAGCAGAACAAAATCTATATCTTCGATGGCCCCCACGGCTGTGGCAAGAGCACTTTTCTCAACAACCTGCTGACGCGGTTCGAGGAGTATGCCAACACCGAGGAGGGCTGCCGTTACGAGACGGTATGGCGGGTGGATATGACATCGTTGGGAGGGGCGGCCATGAGCGACGAGACCCTCTCCATCCTTGAAAAGTTGTTCCAGCACCAGCGCGAAGCGGAGCAATCGCAGTACGACCGGCTCAAGCGACGGGTGCTGCGTCCTGCCAACGAACACTTCCTCGAGATCCCCTGCCCGAGCCATGACAATCCGCTGTTGATCATTCCCAAAAAGCGGCGGCGGGCCTTTCTGGACGAGTTGTTCACAAACGACGCCTTCAAATATACCCTTTTCACCGACAAAGCGTACGAGTGGGTGTTCAGCGAGCAGCCGTGCACCATTTGCAGCTCACTGTTCGATGCCCTGCTCAAGCGCATGCAGGACCCGTTCAAGGTGTTTGAAATGGTGTGGGCCCGCCCCTATGTTTTCAATCGCCGCATCGGGGTGGGCATCAGTGTGTTCAACCCCGGCGACCCGCCGCTGAAGCAGGAAATTATGACCAACGAGATGCTCCAGAGCCGCATCAACCGGCTCTTCGGCGACAGCAACCAGGTACACTACCTCCATTCGCGCTACGCGAAAACCAACAACGGGCTCTACGCCCTGATGGATATCAAGTCCCACAACATCGACCGGCTCATCGAGCTGCACAACATCATCTCCGAGGGGGTGCACAAGGTACAGGATATCGAGGAGAACGTCAGCTCCCTTTTCATGGCCCTGATGAACCCCGAGGACAAAAAGAACATCCAGAACATCCAATCCTTCTCGGACCGCATCGCCTATGTGAACATCTCCTATGTGCTCGACCACACCACGGAGGTGGACATCTATCGCGACATCTTCGGCCGCCACATCGATACCGCCTTTCTGCCCCGGGTGCTGCACAACTTCGCCCGGGTGATCATCGCCTCGCGCCTGAGTCTGCGTTCCGAGGCGCTGCTGGAGTGGATCGGTGATCCGGACAAATACCGTCGTTACTGCGACAAGAACCTGCAACTGCTCAAGATGGAGATCTACACCGGATACATCCCCAACTGGCTCAGCGAGGAGGATCGCAAGGGGCTCACGGCCAAGCGCCGGCGGCGGATCATCGCCGAATCGGAAAACGAGGGCAAGCACGGCATCTCGGGGCGCGATGCGATTAAGATATTCGGCGACTTTTACAACACCTACGCCAAAGGCGATCTTTTAATCGACATGTCCGCCCTGTGCAAATTTTTCCAATCCAAAAAGGAGCTGCGCGCCTCTATTCCCGACGACTTTCTCGACTCCCTGCTGCACATGTACGACTTTTCGGTTTTGCAGGAGGTCAAGGAGTCACTCTACTACTACAATGAAGAACAGATCGCGCTGGAGATCCAGAACTACATCTTTGCCGTCAATTTCGAGGCCGGGACAACGGTCACCTCCCCGTACACCGGTGACAAGATCGAAATCACGGAAGCCTATTTCAAGGCGTTCGAAAAGCGGATTCTGGGGGCCGGCGCGCTGCCCGTCGAAGGGCGTGCGTTGCGGCGGGATGTGCAAAAGGAGTATGCCACCCAAACGCTGACCCAGGAGGTCCCGGGCGCCGCCCAAGGCCTGCGCAACAGCACCCTGTTCGGCAAACTCAACGAGCGCTACATTTACAATATCAAGGAAAAGGTCCTCGAGCCCTTCCTGGAGAACGAAAACTTTCGGCGGGCCATCAAGGATTACGACGAAGAGGATTTCAAGACCTACGACCGCAAGATCCGGGATGATGTCGCCTACCTCATCCGCAACCTGATCGACAAATACCGCTATACGCCCCAAGGGGCCAAAGCGGTGTGCATCTATGTGATCGACAACGATCTGGCGCGGGCCTTCAAGACGGCGTAAACCCCGATGGTGCAAAAAACGGGAGCGGCGGATGCCGCTCCCGGCGTTTTTTCAAGACAAAGGCCGGCCGACCCCTATATGGCGCAGGCGGCCATCATTTCGCTGACGCGATGGAACACGTCGGTGAGGCGCAGCACGCCGACGATCTCCTTGCCCCTGAGCACCAGCAGGGACTGATGCTTGCCGATGATCAACTGGTGCACCGCTTCGTTCAGGTTCGCGCCCTCGTCCACGAACTCCCCCTGGGTCGGGGTGTGCATGATCTCCTTGACCCGGATGTCCGCGGCTTTGCGGCAGATATCTTCGAGGGGCTTTTTCCAGAGCCCGTGGTTGGAAATCATACTTTTTATGCTGTCCGCTTTGAGGCCGTAAAGCCCCTCCAGCTCTTGCAGATCACCCAAGCCGCGGTACTTGGGTTCGAGGGCTTTCAAGATATCGATCTGGCTCACCTTGCCGACCACGCTGCGCCTGTTGTTCAACACCAGCACGGCCCGGTGGCGATACCGGTCCTGATCGAAAGTCGCCTGGGCCTCCTTGAGCGCCGCGACGGCCTCGGCCAGGGTGGCCTCATCGGAAACCGTGGCATAATCGGCCAGGGGCACCATCATATCTTTGACGATAATATTCTCCATTAGCTACCTCCCTTATCTCTCACCGGTTGGGTGTCCAACTCCTTTAATTTTTTCAACACTTCGCGTGCTGATTGCATGGTAGGCGTTTTCAGGATCGCTTCCATTTCCTTCATGGCGATCTTGTTTTTATTCATGACCGTTTTCTTGTACGCCTCCACCAGCACGTGGAGCAGGGTCTCCAGCTCGCAGGGCTTGGCCAGATAAGTATAAGCCTGATCATACACGGCTTCCTGTTCCGGGTTGAATGACCCGTGGCCGGTTAGAATCACAATTTCCAGCCAAGGGTAATCCCTTTTCAGATTGACAAGGACCTCCTTGCCGCTCATGCCCGGCATTTTCAGATCCAGGATGGCCACATCGATGGGATGGCTGCGCGCCACCTCCAGGGCTTTGTCGCCCCGATTTACCGCGATCACATTGAATGCCCGAATCTGCAACCTGCGCTTGATTGTGTCAAGCAATGCCTCCTCGTCATCCACCAGCAGTATGTTGATCTTATCGTCCGCCACGATTGGATTCCTTGCACTTTTTATCCTGTTGAACTTTGGGGTTGGTTTGACCGGTTTCCTCTGCCCATCAGGGTAAAGGAAACCGGACATCGTTACTGCCAATGTTTATACGGGCCTTTAGATGGGGAAACTCATCCACTGCCAGTACCCCAGAATCGTCCAGAACCATAGCACGGCAAAGGAGAGGAGCAGCACCACGAAACCATGCATGAAGAAATCCTTCATGGTAATCAACTGCTCGCCGGTCTCGTAATCCTTGGCCAGCGCGAAAATGATGGCGTTGTTGGGGGTGCCGATGATCAGCATGTGGGCGAACGAAGACGCGAAGGCCGTGGACAGCCCCACCATGATGGGTGATGCCCCGGCAATGGTGGCCATTGGCACGCAGATGGGGCCGATGGCGGCAACCGTGGCGCCGTCGCTCATGAAGTTGGTCAAGATACCGGTGAACAGGGAGACGGCAATGGCCAGGCCGGATCCGGTGCTGGTCAAAAAGTCGGGCAGTATGCGCACGAACGAGTCGGCGATCCACAGGGCCGCGCCGGTGGCCGCCAGGCCGGCGCCCATGGCGCTGGCGGCGGCGTAGAGGGCTACCACATCCCAATGGATGGCGTTGATTTCCTTCCAGCGCAGGATGCCCAGGATATTCAGCACCACCAGGGCCAGGATCACCGGCCCGCCCATGCCGAATTGGGCGGAGAAGGCCGACCACATGAAAATCAGCCCCACCAGCACGGCCGCGGTTTTGTATTCATCGGCGGTCATTTTGCCGATCTTATCCGACTCGCGCCGCACGGCGGCCGACACGTCGAGCTTGGTGATCGTTAGTTTGTTGCGGCTCCACAGATAGAAATAGAGTCCGACAATGATGGCCGCCACCGGAACGAAGGGCAGGCCGTACATCACCCATTGGCCGAACGAGAGGCTGATGCCGTAGTCACCCAGGATGCCGATCATGATGGCGTTGCGCCCGCCGGCCGCCGGTGAACCGGGACCACCCAGATTACAGGCGTAATTGAGGGTGAGCAGCATCATCACCACCAGGGCTTTGTCCTTGGAGATCCCCCCTGCCTTGATGGCACCCATGTACACCATCATGAAAATCGGCGCGATGAAGGCGATCAATGCGTGCTCGGAGAGAAACGAGGCGGTCACCGCCACCATGGGTGCGAAGATCAGGGACATGCGTACCAGCGAGGTGCTCGGTGACAACAGCAGGATGCCGATACGCCGGTCCAGGCCGGTCTTGGAGATCGCGCCGGCCATGGCCAGTACGCCGAAGATGAAAAAAACCGCATCCTTGGCATAGGCCCGGGCGACGCCATCCGGCGGCAGCACCCCGAAAAAGTACATCAACACCCCCACCAGCAGGGCGGTGATCCCCACGGGCACCGCCCCGGTGGCCCAGAAAAGGGCGGCCAC
>JAGTVD010000328.1 GCA_018224505.1 Desulfatitalea sp.
ATCCTGCTCCTGACCGTATTGAGTAGCACTTTGCCGTATGGGTTATCGACCGATTCAGAGAAAAACTTAAATAAAAATGCCAAACGGGGAAACTACGCGAGCCTAAGGTCGCAATTCAATCAACAATCGGTCAAGGGCGGTTTGGCGTTGGCTCGTATCCTGGTTGTGGACAGCCATGGCCAATGCTTTGCGGGTACCCACCAAAACGGCCAGCTTGCGCGCCCGAGTCAGGCCGGTGTATATCAAATTACGAAAAAGCATTTTGAAATGCTGGGTGAGCACAGGGATGATCACTGCGCCAAATTCACTGCCCTGGGATTTGTGGATGGTGATGGCGTAGGCCAGGTCCAGCTCGACGATGTCGTTGCGCTGGTAAAGCACCGGCGGCTGATCGGGAGAGAAGGCCACCTTGCAGGTGAGCGCTTCGTTGTCGATATGCCGGATCACCCCGATGTCGCCGTTGAACACGCCCAGTTCGTAGTTGTTACGCCGATGGATCACCCGGTCCCCCTCCCGGAAAACCCGTTCGCCCACCAGCAACTGGCGCTTGCCGCCGCCCGCGGGGTTGGCCGCCTCCTGAATCATGGCATTGAGATTGAGAGTCCCCAGACTGCCGCGGGTCATGGGAGACAGGATCTGTACTTCACAACCGTCATGATATTTGGGGATCCATTCCAGGTAAAGCTTGCGGACCACATCCACAGCCGACAGACCGTAGCGCAGCGCCGACCAGGGGTGCACCTTCTGCAGCACCGACAGCAAGGCTGCCACCCGGGTGTCCGCCCGGCGCACCGTATCCAGATCCACATGTTGGAACTGGGGTGGAATGACCAGCTCCGGAGCGTAGGCATCCGTTACTTCCTCGACCCGAAAGGCATAAGGATCCTCCTCTTTCGTGCCGAGCCCCACCGAAAGGTTTTCTTCGTAAAACCGCTTCACCTTGGACACGAACTGCAGTTGATCCCGGGTGGCTTCCTCCGCATCGATGAAAAGGCAGTCCTCGCCGGTGCGCCAGATATCCGGTTTTTTAAATGGGGAATCGATGCGCGGCAATTGGCCGGTATTGATCTGGTGGGCATACGCAATGATCAGCGACCGCTCGGCCTGCCGGAAAATCTGCGTCAACCGGAAACAGGGCACCGTGCCGGAGCTGATCAGGTCCTTGAGCACATTGCCGGCCCCCACCGCCGGCAGTTGGTCGGCATCACCGATGAACAGCACCTGGCTGCCTTCCGGCACCGCCTTTAGCAGTGCGGCGCTTAGGCTGATGTCCAGCATGGAGCATTCGTCCACGATGAGAAAATCCACCGCCAATGGTGCCGTCTCATTTTTCTGAAACCCATCGTGCCGCCACTCCAGCAATCGGTGAATGGTCTTGGACTCCTGGCCAATCACATCCATCATTCGCTGGGCCGCCCGTCCGGTGGGCGCCGCCAGCAAGACCTTCAGGCCCATGGCGGTGAGCAGTTGCACCAACACCCGTGTGGTAGTGGTTTTACCGCATCCCGGACCACCTGTCAGGATGGAAAGGGCGCTGCAGGCAATGCCCTGGACCGCCGATGCCTGTTCAGCGCTTAGGGCGATGCGTTGCGACCGGCAATAGCGTTCGATCCAGGCGGCCACCCGCCGCGCGTCCACCCGGGGCGAGGTCGCCAGGGCGGCTACCTTCCGGGCCACAGCCAATTCATCATAATAGAGGGCCTTTGCGTAGTAGCAAGGCTCGGTATCGCCTTTGGCGTTGGGCAGCTGCCGCACTTTGAGCAAACCCGACGCGGCCATGTCAGCCAAAAGGGCATCCAGGCGGTCCACCAGGCGCAACCCTAGCAGTGTCTCCACTTGTTCAGCGATCTGGGTGCGGGTTAAATAGCAGTGACCCAGTTGGCGACTGCCGGCCAACACATGGCGAATACCGGCCATGATGCGCTGCGGGCTGTCGGCAGCCAGACCGAGGCTGAGGGCCACCCGGTCGGCCGAAAAAAAACCGATGCCGTAAAAATCGGCGGCCAGCCGGTAAGGGTCCTCGGACACAAGAGCAATGACGTTGTCCCCATAGGCCTGGTAGATCCGCACCGCAAAAAGGGTGCTGATGCCATGGGACTGCAAAAACATCATCACATCACGCACGGCCCGGTGGGCCTGCCAGGCAGTGCGGATCGCGTCCAACTTTTTTTCCGCAATACCGGGGACCTCCATCAGCCGCTCGATGGGACCTTCGAACACGTCCAGGGTCGCCCGTCCAAAATGGCGCACGATCTTGCGGGCCATTCGAGGCCCCACCCCTTTGATAAGTCCCGAACCGAGATACTTTTCCAGAGCGGCGCTGCTGGCCGGCTTTTGCTCCACGGCTTCAACGGCCCTGAACTGCCGGCCGTGGCGGGGGTGCACTGTCCAGGCCCCCCGGAACATCATGGTGGCACCGGCGAACACCTTGGTCTGGTGAACCACCACAGTCTCCTGCTGATGCGGGTTGTCGAAGGGTTGCACGCGCAGCACGGACCACCCGGTGGCCGGATTGTGATAGGTCACCCGGTTCACGATGCCGCTCAACGATTCATTGACGGCGGCGGTAGTTTGCAAGTTGGGGTTGGGCATGGGCAACCCATACCCGGTATGGCATGGTTGGGCAACAGCAATTCCCGGCGCAAGTGGTTTTGCTATCAAGAAAATGGGTGCATGCGCCGATATATCAATTAGGTCCATCGCATTCCTGAAAACCGAGGAGGTTGAGAAGAACGTTGGTGCATTCAAACGAACCCCATACGGAACCATCCTTTCAGCCACTGGTCCAACAGGTCCTGGCGGCCCTTGCCGGGACCTACAAAAAACGCAACCTGTACGTGGCGTCCCACACCGTTTACCAGAACGCACTGGATGCCTTGATCCAACTCTTCGACGCTCTTTTGCACCAAACAGAGCGGCTCAAACTGAACGTGGAGCAGGATCGCATTCTTTATGACGGCGCCGCCGTTTACGAAGGCGCGACGGAGCCCACGGACCTGGCCTTTATCCTGCACCGTGACGGCCTAATTTCCATCACGTTCCGGGAGGGGTTGCAACGCTGGGAGCTGGACACCCTGATCAC
>JAGTVD010000329.1 GCA_018224505.1 Desulfatitalea sp.
GGCCGCCCCCACGCCCCAAGTGGCCTTGGAGATGGCCCAAGGTCATCCGGGTCCCATCCACCTGCTGGTGACCGATGTGGTCATGCCCGGGCTCAACGGCAAGTCCCTGCGGGATCGCCTGCTTGTTTTACGGCCGGGCCTGCGTACCCTTTTCATGTCCGGATACACTGCCGATGTGATCGCCCACCGCGGTGTGATTGACGAAGGGATTCACTACCTGCAGAAACCATTTTCGGTTAAAGCCATGGCCGCCAAGGTACGCGCGGTGTTGGATTTGCGGTGAAACCAATTCATAAATCGATCGCTTGTCGGGCGAATCCAAACTTTCGAGATCCGCCCGTGTCGAAATTTGTAATTGCAATTTAATGCTTATATGTATTAAAACGTAAACGAAATGAAAAGCCACGACCTCACCCGAATCCGACAGGCCGAGATTGCGCAATTGATTCTGTTGCAGAGCCTGTTTGCGCTCAAAGAGAGTCGGGAGATCATCTTTCAGGGGGGAACCGCCATTCGTTGGTTCCTCGGAGGCCTGCGCTTTTCCGAGGATCTGGATTTTGTGACCCCCCTGGACCCCGAGGCGGTGGCTCATCTGGTGGCAAAGATGGCGGGCCATGCCCGAAGGCTTCTGATTGCCAATTTTGGTGAAGGCGAACTGACCGTCCACGGCAAGGGTCAAAGACCCACGGCTTACAAGGCTTTCTTGAATTTCGCGCCGGTGGCTTCCAGGGGCAAGATAAGAATCAAGCTGGAATTTGAGCGTTTGGCCCACGGAGTCCAGCCCGAAACCGTGGCGACGGTGATGCAATCCTCGCCCGCGGTGGGCTGGTTTTTAAGAGAAGGCGGGTTCCGATCGGCAGGCGCCGGTGTGGTGATTCGCGTGGAGACAGCCCGTGAAATCCTCACGGATAAGCTGCGGGCGCTCATGGAGCGCCCCTATACAAAGGGGCGTGATTTTTTTGATGTATGGTTTTTAACCCGCACCGTGGGTACCTGCGCAACGGCTGCAAACTTGCGCCGCAAGTTGAACATGTATGCGATTCCATTCAAAGAAAACACGCGTGCCGCCTTTTACGAAACTCTGGATACCCTGGATACGGTTGCGCGTCAGCGACTGGTCCGGGAAATCCAACAGGATTTGATCCGTTTTTTGGATATCGACACCCTACAGGTGTTCGAGGAAAACGGTTTTGATCAATTGTTGTCTGCTGTGCAGGAGACTTTTTGCGCAGTTGTCAATCCAGCGATCGGCGTTAAGGAATGATGCATGGGGCACGACACCGTCTCCTCCACCACCGAAGTACTGCGAACGCTGCCGGTCCCGCTGTTTACAACGGCCGACCTCGCCAAATTCGTTGCCAATCCCAATGTCTTCCTTTACCGGGCCGGCCGCAAAGGGTATGTTCAAAAAATCGCCAATCGGATTTATTGGAACGTGCTGTTCCATTCCCGACCGCCGGCCATTGAGGCGGTCGCCTGTTTTGCCCGGCAGCCCACCTATGTTTCAGGGGAGTGGGCTCTCAATTATCATGGTGTGCTCCTTCAGGTCCCCACGGTTTGCACGGCCGTGACTTTGCACGGGGGTGTCGGCCGTCGGAACCGGATCCGTTATGGCAGCAACCTGATCGTGTACAACCACATCAAATCGTCGCTCTATCTTCCGGATCACATTCTATCCGTGGAAAACGCCTTGATGGCCACCGCCGAAAAAGCTTTGTTGGATACCGTATACCTGCGCAATAGGCTGCCCTTTGCGGATGAAATGGAGCTCGACGCCCTGGACCCGAATCAATTGCGCCGCCTGGCAAGGCACTATCCGCCCATTGTTGCCCGGCGGCTGGCGGATCTATTCGGTGAAGGGTTTCAATGAATGCCCGCGACCCCTATTGGCTGAAGGGCGGTCTCTCCATGTGGTTGTTATAGGTCCAGAACCAATACAAGCCGTCCGGGGCCGGTTGGCATTTGAGATAGCCCTGGGAGACAAGGCTTTTGATGGTGCGGTCCACCAGGGGGGTGTCCATGCGGGTGCTTTGGGCGATGTATGCCACCAACGCCTCGGTGGCGTCGGGGCCGTCGGCGCCGGCCGGCAGGCAGGTACTGTCGATCATGTCATCGGCAAGCAGTTGGTAGATGAGGCGCATGCGGTAATACCCCTCGAACATGAGATACTCTTCTGTGCTGCAATGGCCTTCCCGGTAGCGTGCTTCCATTGGATCGGTCTTCACTTTGTGCGCCTGATAGACGGCAGCTACGAATTGATCCATCTCTTCGGGACGCAGACGGGAGGTGCGCACGATGGCCTGGTTGGCGTCGTAGAGGCGCCAGTCGTCGGTGAGAATCTCCAGGTCATAGTGTTGAATCTCTTCCCGGACGGTGGTGCCGGGGAAGGGAGAGAGAAAATGGAATCCGTATTCGATGCCCAATGCTTCGGCGAAGCGGTGGCTCTGTTCGAGGGTTTCGATGGACTCTCCGGGCAAACCGGCCATGAAGGAGGCGTGCACCCGCAGGCCGGCCTCTTTGCTCCAGGATACGGCCTGGCGCGCCTGATCGAGGGTGATGCCTTTGCGAACACGCTTGAGCATTTCCGGGTTGCCCGATTCGATGCCGAAGCTGATGCTGTCGCAGCCGGCTGAGCGCATGGCCCGAAGGGTTTCCGGATCGACGGTGTTGACCCGGGCAAAGGCGCTCCAGTCGAACCGGACTCCGCGGCGCGCGATTTCGGCGCACAGGGCCCGGACCCGTCGCTTGTTGGCGGTGAAAAGGTCGTCGGCAA